>NZ_JAPWAG010000031.1:0-27553 GCF_041432775.1 Pauljensenia sp. 20925_1_34
TGGGGCTGCGGGGTTTTCCGTGTTGGTGGCCGCTACCGGCGGTGGCGGGCAGTGTCGGCTTACGCGGGGGCCGAGGCCGTGAAGAGCGGGCTCAGTACCGGCACCTGCCCGGGGGGCGCCTCGAGACTGACGGCGGTGCCCGGCGGGCTGACAGCGATGAGGGGCACGCACGGTGAGAGCCCCGCGTCGCGCACGGGGGTCAGGTCCCAGTGGATGAGTGGGTCGCCCGCAGCGACGACGTCGCCTTCCTGGACGAGGGCGGCAAAACCCAAGCCGTGCAGGCTGACGGTGTCGATGCCCAGGTGGATGAGGATGGACACCCCGCTCGTGGATGTCACGATCGCGGCGTGGGGTTTGAGCTTGGTGACGACGCCGTTGACGGGCGCGTGCACGGTCAAGCACTCCGTGGCGACCAGCGGGAGGAGCGCGCAGCCGCCACCGACAACGCCGCTGGCGAAAACGGGGTCGGGTACCTCAGACAGGGGCGTGACGTGTGCGGTGAAGGGCGCGCGGACGACGAGCGTCACCGGCTGGCGAGCATCTCGTCGACGAGGTCCTCGGAGTCGGGGCCCATGACGACCTGGACGGCGTCTCCCACGATGACGACGTCGAAGGCTCCTGCGGCGCGCAGCTTGGCCTCGTCAATGAGGTCGGTGTTGGCCGCGTCCAGGCGGATGCGCGTGATGCAGGCTTCGAGATTGGAGATGTTGTCCCAACCGCCTAGGGCCTCGACGATGGACGTTGCGGTGCTCATGGTGGCCTCCTTGGCTCATGCGTTTTTCCTCACACTTATGGTATCGCGGAGGGCGGGGCGTTGGCACGCCACAGGCCAGCGAGCGCGTCACATTATGGGACGGCGAAGTCGGCGCTGGCACCCGGGAGACGGGCGGCCGGCGTGAAGGCCATGGCGATGCCAGCGCCAATCGCCAGGGCGATGAATGCGTACATGGCGGCTTCGACGCCCACACGCGCCGCGACGACGCCCGAGGCTAGGGAACCCAGTGGCATGACGCCCCACACGGCGAAGCGGAAGATGGCGTTCATGCGCCCGAGCATGTGGGGCGGGCAGATCTCTTGGCGCAGGCTCATTTGGGTGACGTTGTAGACGGTGAGGAAGTAGGAGGAGATGATGCCGGAGGCGGCGATGACCCACGTCGCCCAGGCGGGGATGTGGATGGCGGCGGGCTGGAGCGCGAGGATGGCGACGCCGAGGATGTTGGTGGCCACGATGGTGCGCCCGATACCCAGGTGGGTGATCCACGCCGAGCGCGTGAGGGCACCGAGGATCCCGCCGAGGGCCCCGGCGCTGAGCAGCACGCCGAGCTGGGTGGCGCTCATGCCCAGCGTACGCAGGACGAGGATCGGCAGGAGCACCTGGATGCCCGCGCCCGCGAAGGCGGCGGCCGCGATGCAGGAGAAGAGAGGGAAGAGCAAGCGTTGGCCTCGTACGAAGGTCAGACCCTCATGGATCTGTGCGAGGAGCGGGGCTCCGGTGCGCGTGGGCGCGGGCTCGGGGGCACGGATGCGCCAGATGGCCCAGGTGGACAGCACGTAGGTCAGGGCGGTGAGCAGGTAGACCAGGGGAGGGGCGACGAATCCGAGGAGCCATCCGCCCAGGCCCGGTCCGCCCGCGTGTCCCACCTGGTAGGAGGCTTCGAGGCGCCCATTGGCCGCGCCGATATAGCGTTTGGACGCGATGATCGGCACGTAGGACTGGTAGGCGACGTCGAAGAAGACAGTGCACAGGCCTAGCAGCGCCGAGACGATCATCAGGTGGGTGAGTGTCAGGGTAGCCAGGCTGTATGCCACTGGGATTGAGACAAGGGCGCCGACGCGCGCCACGTCGGCGGCGATCATGACCTGGCGCTTGCACCACCCGTCCACCCACGCCCCCGCGGGCAGGCCGACGAGAAGGAACGCCACGGTCTGCAGCGCCGAGAGGACACCGATCTGAGTTTCGCTGGCGTGCAGGAACGTGATCGCGATCGCCGAGGTGGCCAGGGTTCCGACCTGAAAGCCGACCTGCGCGGCGGTCTGGCCCGCCCACAGGTGCATGAAGGCGGAGTTACGAGTGAGGGGGTGGTGGAGCCACGCGGAGGCAGCAGGCAACATGCACGATCGCCGAGGCCTAGGCCGGGTTGGGCGCCTCGGCGATGAGTCCGGCGGCGGCCAGGGCCCACGCAAAGCCGTCGTCGCCAACCGCAGGGGCGACGATGTCGGCCACCTCAACGAGGGCCTCGCAGCCATCCCCGATACTGATACCGACCCCAGCGCGAGCCACGGCCTCGACGTCGTTGTTGGAATCACCGATGGCCACGGAACGCGACAGAGGGATTCCCAGGTACTCGCACACGGCCTCGATGCCCACTGCCTTCGACAGGCGTGTCGGGAGGACCTCGAACGGGACATACCCGGCCGCGCCCACCGACCCGATGATGGCCCGGTAGCCGTCGGGCAGTGCCGCACTAATGCGCTCCATCGACGCGTTCTCCGGTCGCACGTAGGCCGTCACCTTCGTGAACGAGCCGCCCTCGATATCGACGACGAAGGGGGTCACCGACTCCCCGTACTCGACCCAGTCCTGCGGGTTCTCGCCCGCGCGGGGCACGAAAAAGTCCAGGTAGCCGCGCGAGGGGCCCATCTGGTCGGGGCCCTGCCACACGTAGAAGGCACCCAGCTCCTCCCACATGCGGGTCAGAGCCTGAACGTGCTCAGCGGGCATACGCTCGTCGAGCAGCACGGTGGAGCCCACCGCGGCGTACCCGCCCGCACCCCCGACGATGCCCTCAAAACCCAGGTCGAAAAAACGCGGGTAGACCTCCGGGGCCGAACGCCCCGTGCAGATGAACAGGCGATGACCACGCTCCTTGGCCCGGGCCAGCGCGGACGCAGCGGAGGCGGGCACGCGCTGGCGCGAATCGCACAGCGTCCCATCAACGTCAACAAAAACAGCGCGAGGAGCGGCGTTCGCAGCTTCCGCAGCGCAGATCCCAGCGTGAACACTCATGAAGCCATGGTAACCAGGGCCGAGCAGGGCAGGAGCACAAAACACACCCCCGAAACGACAAATCATGCGCACGGTCGATAACGAGGCCGCCCTGGCGCCCATACTAGAAGTGCGCACCACAAGCGACGGAGCACGAAAGGCAGTTCACGACGATGGAACACCCGGCACTGACGGACGCCACCGACCTCACCCTCCTACAGGCAGCAGCCCTCCTCTCAGGAGCCAGCGCCTGGGACTCCCGCGCGATCCCCGCGGCGAATGTCCCCTCCTTCGTCATGAGCGACGGCCCGCACGGCGTGCGCCGCCAGCTCGGGGACGCCGATCACCTGGGCATAGCCCAGGCCGAAAAGGCGACCTGCTTCCCGACGGCCTCCGCGCTCGCGGCCACCTGGAACCCCGAGCTCGCGCGCGACATGGGCGAGGCGCTGGGGCTGGAGGCCTGCAGCCTCGGCGTCGACGTCCTCCTCGGCCCCGGTCTCAACATCAAGCGCTCGCCCCTGTGCGGACGCAACTTCGAGTACTTCTCCGAAGATCCGATCCTGGCAGGCACCATGGCCGCCGGACTCGTCGACGGCATCCAGTCCACGGGAACGGCCGCCTGCCCCAAGCACTTCGCCCTCAACTCCCAGGAGCTGCGCCGCATGGCCTCGGATTCCATCGTGGACGAGCGCACGATGCACGAAATCTACCTGACCGGCTTTGAGATCGTGTGCCGCACCGCGCGGCCGCGGGCGATCATGAGCTCCTACAACCTCGTCAACGGCACTTACGCGCACGAAAATAAGCACCTGCTGACTGACATCCTGCGCACCGAGTGGGGCTTCGACGGCATGGTCGTCTCCGACTGGGGCGGTTCGAACAGCGCTGTCGCGGCCGCGCGAGCCGGAGGCAGCCTCGAGATGCCCGCGCCCGGCCTGGTGGGTGCCCGACAGATCGTCGCGGCCGTCGAGGCCGGACAATTGGACGCATCCGACGTCTACGCGCGCGCCCAGGAGGTCCTCACCGTCGCCGCGGCCGCCGCCGGGCTGCCCGCGCCCACGCCCTACGACCTCGACGGGCACCACGCCCTTGCCACGAGCATCGCCGCCGAGGCGATCACGCTTCTGCGCAATGAGAACGATCTCCTGCCCCTGAGCGCCGGGACCAGTGTTGCCCTCATCGGCGATCTGGCCGACACGCCCCGCTTCCAGGGATCGGGTTCCTCACAGGTCAACCCCACGCGCGTCGAATCGCCGCGTGAGCTCCTCGAAGCCGGGGGAGGGGTCTCCCGAGGCCTCGTCTGTGCCGGATATGCGAGCGGGTATGAGCGCCTCGGCGGTACGAGTGACGCTCTCATCGCCGAGGCCGTGGCCCTCGCTGCGCGAGCCGACGTGGCGCTCGTCTACGTGGGTCTCGACGAGCTGGCTGAATCCGAGGGCCTGGACCGCCCCCACATGCGCCTGCCCGAGGGCCAGGATCGCCTCATCGAGGCCGTCGTCGCAGCCAATCCGAGCACCGTCGTCGTCCTGACCGGCGGAGCCAGCGTTGAGATGCCGTGGGCGCCCGCCGTCCCCGCGCTCGTCAACGGCTACCTGACCGGCCAGGGAGGCGCCGGGGCCATGCTCGACGTCCTGAGCGGCGCCGTCAATCCATCGGGACGCCTCGCTGAAACATACGCGCTCTCCTACGAGGACCACCCGACCGCCGCCTGGTACCCGGCGACCGGACCGCTCTCGTACTACCGCGAAGGCCCGTTCGTCGGCTACCGCTACTTCACGTCCGCGGGCATCGACGTTGCCTTCCCCTTCGGCTATGGCCTGTCATACTCGAGCTTTGAATACTCCGACCTCGCCGTGAACGAGGAGGGGGCGACCCTCACGGTCACCAACACCTCCGCGCGCGATGGTGCCGAGGTCGTCCAGCTCTACGTGAGCGCCCCCGGCGGCGTGTTCGGTCCCGCTCGCGAGCTCAAGGGCTTCGCCAAGGTCGAGGTGGCTGCCGGAGCATCAGTGAGCGTGACGATTCCCTTCGACCGCTACACCTTCCGTCACTGGGAGACCTCGCGCGGCGCGTGGGAGAGGGAGGCAGGAACCTGGACGGTCCACGTGGGACGCAACGCGACCGACACGCCGCTGAGTGCCACCCTCGAGGTCGACGGCACCACGCCTTCGCCGATCGACCCGGCCCTGGGTCACTACCTGAGCGGCGACGTCGCGCACGTCACCGACTCTGAATTTGCCGTCCTGCTGGGGCGGACAATCCCGACCGCTCACCCCGCGGACGACCTGTCGGCAGCTGACCCGTTGTCTGAAATGACGCGCGCCAAGACCTGGCTTGCCCGCGTCGCCGGACGGGGGCTCCACGCCCTCAAAGCGAAGGCGGACGCGAAGGGAACCCCGGACCTCAACATCCTCTTCGTCCTCAACATGCCTTTCCGAGCCATCGCGAAGATGAGCAACGGGGCGGCCAGCCCCGACATGGTGGACGCGATCCTCGATGCCGTGAACGGTCACCCCCTGCGGGGACTCACCCGAGCAGCCCTCGGCTTTTTCTCCAACGCGCGCGCCAACAAGGCGACTCAGCGCGAACTCGACCAGACCCGATGACGCGGCCCCGGCCTCGTTCAACACACTGACGTAAAGGACAACTCATGCAGGCTCTCAAGCGCTGGTGGACCGCCTTCGAAGACAAGCACACCACGGCCGCGCAGTTCATCGTCTTCTTCATCCTCTCCAACGGCATCACCGTTCTCCAGGTCGCCCTCATGCCGGCGTTTAAGGCAGTGTTCGCGCACACGAGTCTCGTTGACACGGCCTTCCAGTTCCTGCCCGTCGGCGTCTCCAACGGCCACACGGTCTTCCTCTTCGATTACTCGGCCGGTTCGATGTCGGTGGGCGCGGGCGGCGAGACTGTCGCCGACGTCGTCACGATGATCATCAACGCGGCCATCTCCTTCTGAGTGTTCTTCCCCATCTTTAAGGTGATTTTCAAGCAGGAAGCAACGCCGGAGGACGCGCAGGCCAGCGCGGCACAGTAGACTACTGGCAGACTTCACGAGAGGAGACTCCATGAGCGCGCCGCTGCTGACGGTGATCGTGCCCGCCTACAACTCCGAGGATTACCTCGACCGGGCGCTGACCACGCTCGTCGGATACGGCGATGAACTCGAGGCGATTATCGTCAATGACGGTTCAAAGGACCGTACCGCCCAGATCGCCGACGAGTGGGCCTCTCGCTACCCCTCCGTCAAGGTCATCCACCAGGAGAACAAGGGCCACGGCGGCGCCGTGAACGCCGGGCTCGCCGCCGCCACCGGTACGCACGTGCGCGTCGTGGACTCCGATGACTGGCTGGACCGGCGCGCAACGAACGCCGTTCTCGACGTCCTGCGCGAGGAACGCGAGGCCGGGCGCGACCTGGACTTGCTCGTCACCAACTACGTGTACGACAAGCAGGGCAAGGCTCACAAGGCCGTCATCCGCTACCGCAACGTCCTGCCGCGTGGGCGCACCTTCGGCTGGGCGGACCTGCGCCGCTGCCGCTACGACCAGTATCTCATGATGCACGCCCTGACGATGCGCACCGAGGTCGTGCGCGCGTCCGGCCTGGTCATGCCCGAGCACACGTTCTACGTGGACTACCTCTACTCGTTCGTGCCGCTGCCCTACATCTCCACGATCCGCTACCTGGACGTGGACCTGTACCACTACTTCATCGGGCGCGACGACCAGTCCGTCAACGAGAAGGTCATGATCACGCGCCTGGATCAGCTCGCCCGAGTGAACGAGGCGATGACCCGTGCGCTGCCCCCGCGCGCCGACGTCGAGGACAAGCTCTGGCGCTATATGGTCCACTACCTGCGTATCAACGCCGTCGTCTGCTCCGTCATGGCGCAGCTGTCGGGCACCCCCGAGCACCTGGCCCTCAAGGAACAGATCTGGGAGACCATGGACCAGATCAACCCCGAGGCCACGGACCGCCTGCGCCAGGACCTGCTCGCCGGCCTCGTACGCCACGCGTCGCCGACGGTTGTTCGCGGCGGCTACAAGGTCGCGGCGGCGGTCCTCGGCTTCAACTAAGGGACGCCGTCAGTGCTCGGCGAGCACCAGCTCCGTCCAATGGACGGTCAGGCGCTTGCCGATGAGCGGGTATTCCACGTCCTCCTCGCGCTTGTGCCATGCAAAGCCGAGTTTTTCTGAGACTCTTCGCGAGGCGTCATTTCCGTCGAAGTATTTCAAGATGATCGTCTCGACGCCCAGCTCACGAGCGCGCTCGATGATGGCGTGCCCCGCCTCCGTCGCGTATCCGTTGCGCCAGTAGGGTGCGCCGATCCAGTATCCGATGTCAGCGACGGTTGCCTCGGGGGAGTCTGTGTCAATGCGCAGCGCGATCGAGCCCACGATTTCACCGGTCGATCTGAGCGTCACCGCGTAGCTGTCGGGTGCCGCCAGGACGGTCGACAGCGCCTCGTGGGCATCGTCGATGCACTCGAAGGGTTTCCATCCGCACAGCATCCCGATGCGGGGATCGCGGGCCAGCTCGTAGAGCTCCGGTGCGTCCATATCGTTCCAGGGCCGTAAGCGCAGGCGCTGAGTGTGAATGATCATTGGTCGTTCTTTCCCGTTGAAGGTGCCGACTGGTAGGAGGCGACAACAGCAGGATCGTCGGAACCAATCAGTGGTGGCGACATCCGGCCTCTTCAGGACTTCAACGTACACGCTAACATGACCTGCTGTCCCGCACCTCAACCCGCTCATCGGAACGTAGGCGGGGTCGCCTACGTCCTGGACAGCGGGTTAGCGTGCGGGACCACCCGACATGTCAGCAGACGGAACAAGAATAGGTGAGCGCCGCCTCTCTGTTTGAGAGTGTCCGCGCCCCGGCCTCGTCCCCGTTCCAGCACGCCCTGGCCTGGGCGGATACGATGGTGTTAATCAAGTGAAAGGGGAGCGGCGTGGATCTGCTCGTTGTTGGTTCGGGCTTCTTTGGCCTGACGTTTGCCCGCGAGGCCGCGGAGCGATTCGGTATGAACGTGACCCTCATCGAGCGTCGCGACCACATCGGAGGCAATGCCTACTCGTCGATCGACGAGGCCACGGGCGTCGAGGTGCACCGCTACGGCACCCACCTGTTCCACACGTCGAACGAGCGCGTGTGGTCCTACGTCAACCGATTCACGGCATTCAACGACTACCGCCACCGCGTCTACGCCAACTACCGGGGAGTCGTCTACCCGCTGCCCATCAACCTGGGCACCATCAACCAGTTCTTCGGAGCGGCCTACTCGCCGGCGGAGGCCCGCGCGCTCATCGAGCAGCAGGCCGCCGAGATCACGGGCGAACCCGGCAACCTCGAGGAGAAGGCCATCAGCCTGATCGGCCGCCCGCTCTACGACGCATTCATCGCGGGGTACACGGCCAAGCAGTGGCAGACGGATCCGCGCGAACTTGCCGCCTCCATCATTACGCGCCTGCCCGTGCGCTTCACCTACGAGAACCGCTACTTCCAGGACCGCTACGAGGGCCTGCCCCTGAACGGCTACGGCGCGTGGATCGCGAACATGGTCGATCACCCGCGTATCACCGTGCACACGGGCGTGGACTTCTTCGATGCTTCCTCGCCGTTCTCGAAGGCCGCGACCGTCGGCCAGGTTCCGGTCGTCTACACGGGCGCGATCGACCGCTACTTCGACTACGAGGCGGGCGAGCTCGGCTGGCGCACCCTCGATTTTGAGACCGAGGTCGTGGACGTGCCCGACTACCAGGGCTGCTCCGTCATGAACTACTCGGATCGGGACGTCCCCTTCACGCGCATCCACGAGTTTGCGCACCTGCACCCCGAGCGGGATCGAAGCGGTGCGACCAACACGATCATCCAGCGCGAATACTCGCGCTTTGCCCGCCCCGGCGACGAGCCCTACTATCCGATCGCCTCGCCGTCGGACCGCTCGACGCTTGCCGTCTACCGCGAGATGGCGGCGGGGGAGAAGAACGTGCTCTTCGGCGGTCGCCTGGGCTCCTACCAGTACCTGGACATGCACATGGCAATCGCCTCGGCCCTCACCAAGGTCGACGAGGCCGTGGCCGCCTGGCGCTGACGGGTTTCCTCTTCGCATGGCGTCGATTCTTTGGTCGGTCCTGTCGATCGCTCTCATCATCGGCGTCGGCTGGATTGCTCGCCGAGGGGGTGCACTCGGCCGTGATGCCGCTGGTTCCCTCGCATCGGCAACGTATTGGGTGGCCAGCCCAGCGATGCTGTTCCACGCGATTGTCTCGACCGGCACGTCCGGAGTTTTTGGCGCTCCGCTCGCCGTGGCCGCCGCGTCGGGCGTCGGCACCGCACTGCTCTTCGTGCTTGTCACACGCCTGTTCCTGCGCCTGTCGCGCGGGGAGACCGCTCTGGGAGCCATGGCCTCGTCCCTGAACAACGGGGCCTACATCGGCATCCCGATCGCCGTCTACGTCTTGAACGACGCCTCCGCTGTTGTTCCCATCCTGGTGTTCCAGCTGGGTTTCTTCACCCCGATGTTTTTCGTCCTGGCCGATCTGGTTGGATCGGGGCAGCGCCCGTCGGTGCTCGGCGTTGCGAAGGTCGTGGCGCGCAATCCCATGGTCATCGCAGCGGCGTGTGGCTTCCTGTTCTCCGCGGCGGGGTGGCCGATGCCGACGCTCCTCGACGTGTCGACCTCGATGCTGGGGGCAGCCGCGCCCCCGATGATCCTCTTATCCTTCGGTGCGTCCCTCGTTGATCGTCGCTCGGCGTCCGGTGATTCCGGTATTGCGGCGACTGTCTGCGCTATCGCCTGCAAACTTGCCCTCCAGCCCGCAATCGCGTGCGGCGTCGGAGTGCTGCTCGGACTGGCGGGTCCGGCCCTCATGTCGGTGACCATCATGGCTGCCCTGCCAGCCGCGCAGAACGCCTACATCGCGGCCACTCGGGCCAAGGCGGGGGAGCGCATCGCGCAGGGAACGGTCCTCGTGACGACCTTTGCATCGCTGCCCGTCGTCATCGCCATCGCGGCCATCTTCCACGGCCTGGGCGTCGTTTCCTAAACGGCCCGTCGCCGGGCCCGGCAGGCCCCGCCAGAGGCCTGAGCGACCCACAAACCAGCCATGGCCTCGTCAAAAAGAGGTCAAAAGCACGGTCTATATCGTGGACTGTAGCTGACATCCTCGTGTAACGGCCATAGTCTGACTGAGCATTATCCCAAAATCAAACGAATCCAAGGAACACGATTCATGTCATCCTCCGCATCCCGCCCCGCGCCCCGCGCGCGCGACTCGTGGAGCGGCCAGACTGGCTTCCTCCTGGCAGCCATCGGCTCGGCCATCGGCCTGGGCAACATCTGGCGTTTCCCCGGAGTCTCCTACTCCAACGGCGGCGGCGCCTTCCTGGTTCCGTACCTGGTCGCGCTGATCTTCGTCGGTATCCCCATGCTCTGGCTCGACTACGCAGTCGGACACAAGTTCCGCGGCTCCCCGCCGTGGGCGCTGCGTAAGATGATCGGCGGCGGCGAGTTTATCGGATGGTTCCAGACCTTCGTCTGCTTCGTCATCATGGTCTACTACGGTGCGGTCCTCGCGTGGGGCGTGCAGTACACCATCTACTCCGTGAACGAGGCCTGGGGCGCCGATCCGACGACGTTCTTCCTGGAGTCCTTCCTTGAGAGGGTTCCTGGCAACACCTTCTCGTGGGCGCCCGCCTGGGCCGTCATGATCCCGCTCGCTCTCGTGTGGGTGCTCGTGCTCCTCGTCATCGGTCGCGGCTTGTCCAAGGGCATCGAGGCTGCGAACAAGGTCTTCCTGCCGCTCCTCGTTATCCTCTTCCTCGCGCTCGTCGTCCGAGCGCTCTTCCTGCCGGGCGCCGTCGAAGGCCTCAACGCCTTCTTCACGCCGAACTGGAGCGCGCTGGCCGACCCCAACGTGTGGCTGGAAGCCTTCGCGCAGATCTTCTACTCGCTGTCCGTGGGCTTCGGTATCATGCTGACCTACGCCTCCTACCTCAAGCCCAAGTCGAACCTGACGGGCACCGCTCTGGTCGCCGGCTTTGCGAACTCCTCTTTCGAGATCCTCGCTGGCATTGGCGTCTTCAGCGCCGTCGGCTTTATGGCGCACCAGGGTGGCGTGAGCGTCTCCGAGGTCAAAGGCCTGTCCGGCCCGATCCTCTCCTTCGTGACCTTCCCGAAGATCATCTCGATGATGCCCGGTGGGCCCCTCTTCGGCGTGCTCTTCTTCTCGTCCCTGGTCCTGGCCGGCGTCACCTCCCTGCTGTCCCTGCTCCAGGTCGTCTCCGGCGGCCTGCAGGACAAGTTCGGCTGGTCGCCCGCTCGCTCGGCTCTCGTTCTCGGCGTCCCCGCCACCGCCATCTCGTTGGTGCTCTTCGGCACCCGATCGGGCCTGAACAACCTCGACATCGTCGACAAGTTCATCAACTCGGTCGGCGTCGTGTCCTCGGCGATCATGTTCGCCGTCCTGTGCGCAGTCGCAGGCCCGCGCCTGGGTGTCCTACGTGCCCACATCAACTCGGTGTCCAGCGTGAAGGTCCCCAAGCTCTGGGAGCCCCTCGTTGGTATCGTCATCCCGGTCGTCCTCTTCGTCATGATGGCGATGTCGATCGTGAAGATCCTGACGAATGGCTACGAAGACTACCCCAGCAGCTACTTGCTGATCTTCGGCTGGGGTTCCGTGGCGGTCGCGGTCATTGCGTCCCTGATTTTCACTCTCATCCCGTGGAAGCACCGCCCGGTGGACGCCCAGGCGACGGTCGCTCAGATTCTCGCTGACGACGCCGAAGATATCGCTTCGATTGAAGGAGGCGCCCAGTGACCGCTCCCGCTATCTCTCTGATGATCCTGACGATCCTGCTCGTGTGGGGCGGCCTCGTCGCGTCCGTCGTGCTGCTGCAGGTCCTCTCGGTGCCTACCGATGAGGAGACCGAGGCCGCGCAGCGCGCTATCGAAGCCGCCGAAGCCTTCGAAGCTGCGAAGCAGTAGGGTGGCATCGTGAAGCTCGTTGCCTTTGATCTCGATGACACTCTTGCCCCCTCGAAGTCGCCGCTGCCGCCCGAGATGGATGTGGCGCTGCGCTCGTTGCTCGATCACGTGGAGGTGTGCATCATCTCCGGTGGCCAGATGGGCCAGTTCCGCACGCAGGTGCTGGACAACCTGAATGCCTCGGATGAGGAGCTCTCGCGCCTGCACCTGATGCCCACCTGCGGCACGCGCTACTACCGCTTTGAGGGCGGGGCGTGGGTCGAGCGTTACGCGCACGACCTGGACCCCGTGGTCGCCGCTCGCGTTATCGACTCCCTGGAGCGTCACGCTCGTGAGCTTGGCCTGTGGGAGGAGAACCCGTGGGGCAATATCATCGAGGACCGTGGCTCCCAGATCACCTTCTCGGCGCTTGGCCAGGAGGCACCGCTGGACGCGAAGCGCGCCTGGGATCCCGATGGGACCAAGAAGGCAGCCCTGCGCGACGCCGTGCAGCCCGACGTTCCCGAGCTAGATGTGCGCGGGGGCGGGTCGACCTCGGTTGACATCACGACGCGCGGCATCGACAAGGCCTACGGCATGGGCAAGCTCGTCGAGGAGACGGGGATCCCCGCCTCCGAGATGCTCTTCATTGGGGACCGCCTGGATCCCGAGGGTAACGACTATCCCGTCAAGGCCGCCGGCTACGCGACGCGTGCCGTGTCGGGCTGGGAGGAGTGCGTCGAGGTCATCCGTGAGCTCGTCGAGACTCTGAGCTGACGCTCATATTCAATCGGCACGAGGCCGGGGCTGGGTTTCCAGCTCCGGCCTCGTTTCGTTGCGGGCCGCGTACGGTGGCGCTCGCGTGCCTAGGAGGCTCCGATGCCCCGCGTGGCCCAGAAGACCACCGCGGAGGCGGCCGCGACGTTGAGGGAATCGACGCCGTGGTCCATGGGGATCTTGACGGTATAGTCCGATGCCGCGATCGTGCGACGGCCCAGGCCGTCGCCTTCGGTGCCCATGACCATCGCCAGGCGGGCGTCCGGGGCCTGGAGGGCGGGGAGGGCGGCGAAGTCGTCGAGGGACACGGAATCGTCGGAGAGAGCCAGGGACGCGACCGTAAACCCGGCGCGCTGGAGGGCCGCGATGTCACCGGGCCAGGACTCCAGGCGCGTCCACGGCACCTGGAAAACCGTCCCCATGGACACGCGTACCGAGCGCCGATACAGCGGGTCCGCGCACTGCGGGGTCACGAGGACCGCGTCCACGCCGAGCGCCGCCGCGCTGCGGAAGGCCGCGCCCACGTTCGTGTGGTCGACCAGGTTTTCCAGGACGACGACGCGGCGTGCGGGCTCCCCGCCGCGCGCCGTGGCCAGCAGCTCGTCGAGCGTGGGCAGCACCGGGCGCTGCATGGCGGCCAGTGCGCCGCGATGCAGGTGGAAGCCCGTCATCTGTTCCAGGACGTCCTCGTCTGCCACGAAGACCGGCAGCTCCGCGCCGTCGGCGGCCCCGGTCGCCCCCTCGATGAGGGGCGTGAGGGACTCCAGCCATCGGCTCGACATGAGGAAGGACCGAGGGTTGTGGCCCGCGCGCAGGGCGCGCTCAATGACGTTGGCCGACTCGGCCATGTACAGGCCGCGCTCCGGCTCGATCTTGGAGCGCAGGCGCACGTCCTTGAGGCGCGTGTAGTCCTCCAGGCGCGGATCCGCGGACAGATCGGCGCCGGTCAGCTCAATGATCACGGCTCTCCTCAGGCATGCTGGAGGGCGCGGGAGACCTCGCCCGGCCAGGACGGGCCCTCGAAGATGAAAGCGGAGAAGGCCTCGACCAGGTCCGCGCCCGCGCCGATCATGCGCAGCGCGTCCTCGGGCGACGAGATGCCACCCGTGCCGATGAGAATCTGGTCGTCGTCAAGATGACGTGCCACCAGGGAGACGACCTCCAGCGCACGGGGCAGCAGGGGAGCGCCCGAGACGCCGCCCTCACCCAGGTCGTGGTTGATCGTCGTGTTCGTGGCGACGACCCCGGTCAGGCCCAGCTCTTTGGTCAGCTCAACGACGGCGACGATGTCCTCGTCGGCCAGGTCGGGAGCGATCTTGACGAACAGAGGCATGACGCGGTCGGGGGCCCCGGCCTCGCAGCCGCGGCGCGCGGCCTGCAAAATCGGGCGCAGGTGGTCGACAGACTGAAGGTCGCGCAGGCCCGGCGTGTTGGGGGAGGAGACGTTGACGACGACGAAGTCGACCCAGTGGGCCAGGACCCGCGCGCAGTACTCGTAGTCGGCGGGCGCGTCGGCCTCGGGGGTGACCTTGTTCTTGCCGATGTTCGCACCCACGATGGCGGCGCGGCCCGCGTGGGTGGAGCGCAGCTCGCGCAACTTCTCGGCGGCCGCGTCCGCGCCCGCGTTGTTGAATCCCATGCGGTTGCGCAGGCCCCGTTCCTCCATGAGGCGCCATAGGCGCGGCGCTTCGTTACCCGGCTGCGGGCGCGGCGTCACGGTGCCGATCTCGACGAAGGCATAGCCCAGGGCGCTCATGCCCAGGACGGCCTCGGCGTCCTTGTCCATGCCGGCGGCCAGGCCCAGTCGAGAGGGCAGGGTGCGGTGGCCGAGGGTGAGGGGGACTTCGGCGCCGCCGACGGTGCGTGTCGGCGTGCGCAGGGGATCTACGTAGCCCAGGGTGGCCCGCATGAGTCCCCGCGTAAGAGCGCAGCGCCCTGCGAGGGAGATCGCACCCAGGCCCAGGTGGTGTGCCTGCTCCGGGTCAGAACGCGAAATGAAGTGTCGGAATGTCCAGTTGTACGCGCGTCGGATCATAGATCCTAGGGTAGTTGATTAGTCCCACCATGCCCACCACCAGCGCGTGGCTGTTGCGTCTCGGGTGAGGATACGCATCTCGTCGGGTGGGATGGCGTCGTCGCCCAGCCCGAGGACGTCGGCGAGGGTGAGCCAGTGCTGGTAGGCCGGGTAGGAGGAGTCGTCGATGGGGCGTCCCGTGTGTGCGATGATCGCCGACTCGGGCACGCACACGGTGTCGATGCTGACGCGCTCGTCCCAGCGGGGAGCGCGGATGACATATCCTTCGAGCGTGAGACCGTCGATGCGGGTGGCGGCGCGCAGCAGGTCGGAGATGCGCGGAGCGTTGTTTTGCCGGTCGCTACGGGCGAGCGGGGGTAGGAGGGAGCGCAGCCTGCGCGCGTCTGCGCCCGATAGGTCGGCGAATCTGGCGTAGTCGCCCGTGTCCCAGCCCTCGCAGATGTAGGGGGAGAGCAGCGCGGTGACGTGGCGGTCGTCGAGCCAGTGCATGGGGCCGTACATCCCCTCGCGCACGGGGCCCTCCTCGGTGGGGTCCTCACTGCACAAGCAGGTCGCGGGGCTGGGCTCGGCCGAGGCCGTGGCGTCGAGCGCGGGGGAGACATCCTCGGTGTGCGCGGACCCCCGGGGGATCCGAGCGGACGAGGCCGTGGCCAGCGCAGCGGTATCGGGGATCCAATCGGGAGGATCGGCCTCGTCGGCTGAGGTGGTCGACACCGACACCGGCACCCCCTCATCGTCATCGATGCGAACATGGGAGGTGGCGGTGAGAGTGACTGAGACGTGCATGGCGATGTCCTTCCGTGTGGCGCGGCGGTTGTGCAGCGCCCCTCCAGGATCACGCCACGACAGCTCGCGACGCCAGCCCCACGCGGGCCCCTGTGGATGGGGACACGACACGCCGGGGGCCTGTGGATAGAAACGATACGGTCCCACGCCCTGTGGATGGGCATGGGACCGTGAGCGTAGGCGAGGCCGGTGTTACTTCGGGAACTCGCCGCGATCCACCTGCGGGCGCGGGGAGCGCCAGCGGCGCGGCATGATCATGCGCGAGAAGGTGTAGTAGCCGGTGCCGCGCGGGATCTCATCGCGGGGGTGTTCCTGCGTGAAGGCGGCCTTGATTTTACGCCACACGAGCATGGCCTCGACGCCGGTGACGATGAAGGAGCCGTACATGAGGAGCGTGGAGCCGTAGAGGATGTAGACCTGTGTCTGCTCGGGGATCTTGTTACCAAAGAGCGAGAGGATCATGATGAGGATGATGGAGGCCAACATGACGAGGAGAACCCACTCGGAGAACGAGTGGCGGGCATCGACGTAGTCGCGCACAAAGCGGCGTGCGCGTCCCTTGTCGCGCATGGGCAGATGCTTCTCATCACCCGTTACCAGGGCGCGCTGTTCGGCTTCCCAGCGGGCGTTGCGCGCCGCCCTCGCTGCCCGCTTTGCTTCCTTGCGGTCGGCGGGCACCAGGGGGCGGATACGAGCGGCCTCGGCCTGCTTGCGCTTCGGCGTGGGGCGACCTTTTTTGCCGCCGGGCGTGGTCGAGACAGGCTCAACGGTCGTCGAGGTCTCGTCGCTATTGTTCTTGCTTCGTCCAAACACGCTTCCAGGCTAGCGGAAAGGGCACCCGCCGTGCACTTTCATGGTCTACCCTGGGCGTATGGCTGATACTTCACACGAATTGTCGATGTCCGTTCTGAGGGAGCGCCTCGAGGCCGCTTTCCCGTCCCTGCTCGATGAGCTCACCCAGCTGGTCGCGATTCCGTCGGTGTCGTCGGACCCGGCGCACGCCGCCGACCTGGAGCGCAGCGCCGAGCACCTGCGCGAGCGTTTCGAGGCCCTGGGCCTGGAGGCGAAGGTCCTCAGTGAGAAGGCTACCGATGGCACGCAGGGCAAGCCGGCCGTCGTGGCTCATACTCCCCGTATTGAGGGCGCGCCGACCGTCCTCCTGTACGCCCACCACGACGTCCAGCCCGTGGGCGAGCTGGACCGCTGGAGCATGGACCCCTACAAGGCCGAGGTGCGTGGCGATCGCATCTACGGTCGCGGCTCCTCCGATGACGGCGCCGGCGTGGTCGTCCACCTGGGCTCGCTGTCGATCCTGGGCGCTGACCTGCCCGTCAACGTCGTTATCTTCATCGAGGGCGAGGAAGAGATCGGATCCCCGTCCTTCACGGCCTTCCTGGACGCGCACCGCGACGAGCTGGCGGCCGACGTCATCATCGTGACGGATTCGTCGAACTGGAAGGTCGGCGAGCCTGCGGTGACGACGACGCTGCGCGGCAACGCGATCGTGACCGTTGACGTGACGGTCGCCGATCATGCGGTCCACTCGGGCGCGTTTGGCGGTCCGCTGTTGGATTCTGTGGCGATCTCCTCGATGCTCATTGCGTCGCTGTTCGACGATGCGGGCGACGTGGCAGTACCGGGCCTGGGTGGCTCGGACCGCGCGGACGTGGATTGGCCGGAGGCCGAGCTGCGCGAGGCCGCCGGCATGGTCGAGGGCCTCCAGCTGGCCGGCTCGGGCGACATCGCCGCCCGCATGTGGACCAAGCCCTCGATTTCCGTCATCGGCTTCGATGCGCGTCCCGTCTCTAACGCGTCGAACACGATTGCCCCGCACACGCGCTTCCGCCTGTCGATGCGTACGGTGCCGGGTGTGGACCCGACCGAGGCGCAGGCTAAGCTGGTCGACTACCTGCTCGCCAACGTGCCTTTCGGCGCGCATGTTGAGGTGACGTGCGAGGACGCGGGAGCGGGCTACCAGGCCGACATGGACTCCCCGGTCACGAAGACTCTGCACGAGTGCCTGACCGAGGCCTGGGGCGTGCCCTCTGTCAACATCGGCGTGGGCGGCTCGATTCCTTTCATCTCCGACTTCCAGCGTATCTTCCCCGGCGCGCAGGTCGTCGTCACGGGCGTGGAGGATCCGCTGACGAACGCGCACTCGGAGGACGAGTCGCAGTCGATCCCGGACCTGAAGGCAGCGATTCTCGCGGAGGCGCTGCTGCTGACCCGCCTGGCGTCCCTGTGAGGCGAGTCGTCGTAGCCGGTCGGTGGGATGGGGCCAGCCCCCTCCTGCCGACCGGCGCCGCGTTGGAAGAGATCAGCCGGGGCGTACGCGCCGGCTGCGAGGGTGCCGATGTGGCGCTCCTTCCCTTCGGGTCGGGTCCCACCTTCGACGAGGCCGTGGCCGCCTCGCGCGCCCAGGCCTCGTTCGTGCGCGTCCCGACCGATGCCCGCTCGACCCGCGGCGCGGGCGAGCGCGTGGCGCAGGCGCTGGGCCAGCGCATGGTCGTCGTCGAGGGCGGCCACAATGCCTCCCCGGATTGCGGGCTGGGCTTCCTGGCCGGACTGGTCGGGGTGCCCGACTCCCAGGTCGTCGGCGAGGGGCTGCCCGAGGCGCTCACGCGCGCCGAGGAGCTGGTCGCGGCTAGTGGCACGGACCTGGTGTGCGCGGCCTCGACGCCGCGCCCCCTGCTGGGACTCGACTCGGTCCTGGCAGTCGCCCCCGACCTTGAGCCCATTGAGGAACAGGACACAGCCATGACGGGGCTGCTCACCGAGGCCTTCGCCCACCGCCCAGCGCGCCGCCGCGCGCTCCTGGCCGGAACAGACACCCATCCCGCGCGCGGATACGGCTCCGGTGCCGCAGGTGGCGTCGGCGCGATCATCGCCGCCAGCGGCGGGCGAATCGTGCCCACGGGTCAGCTGCTTACCGACCTTCTCGACCTCGATGAGGCGCTCAAAACCGCGAATCTATTGATCATCGCCGAGCCCGAGCTGGCCTCGCCGCTGCTGGCCACCTCGACGCTGGACTGCCTGACCGGCGCGGCCGAGCAACTCGCCCTGCCGGTCGTCGCCCTCACGACGCGCTCGAGTCTGTCGCGCTACGAGCGCGCCCAGTGGGGACTGCACGGCGTCTTCGAGACGGAGGCCTGCGTCACGCTCGAGGATGCCGGGCGGCGCATCGCGCGCACCTGGTTACGCTGAGCGCGCATCCCAGCTCTCGCGCGCGGCGGGGCCGGGGGAGTAGTGTGTCAAGCGCATACGTCTATTTTTCACCGTTAGGAGCACCATGTCCGAGTCCGCAACTCAGGCTCCCACCCACGAGGTCATCCTCACCGACGTCGCTGCCGCGAAGGTCAAGAGCCTCCTTGAACAGGAGGGACGCGACGACCTGCGCCTGCGCATCGCCGTGCAGCCCGGCGGTTGCTCGGGGCTGATCTACCAGCTCTACTTCGATGACCGCACGCTCGACGGGGATGCCATCCGTTCCTTCGATGGCGTCGAGGTCGTCGTCGACCGCATGAGCGTTCCCTACCTGAGCGGTGCCACGATCGACTTCGCCGACACCATCGAGCGTCAGGGCTTCACGATCGACAACCCGAACGCCCAGAACACCTGCGCCTGCGGCGAATCCTTCCACTGAGCCGAAAGAGACTCCACCCATGATGTCTTCTCTGCGCCGTTTCGGCGCCCTCGCCGGCGTGGCCGCCCTGGCCCTCGGCCTGTCCGCCTGTACCGACCTGACGTCGACCACCGCCACCTCCTCCGAGGGCGTGGCCGCCACCGAGATCGACTACTCCGCCTGCGCGACCGATGATTCCGCGGATCAGTCCGCGAACGTGGATCGCACCGGCACGGGCAACTTCCCCGCCGTCTCCGGCGAGGACACCCCCGTGATCGCTGCGGGTAAGGGCGCCGAGCCCACCAATAAGGTCCTGGTCAAGACCCTCAAGCAGGGCGACGGAACGCTCGTGTGCCCCGGCGCGAAGGTCAAGGTCAACTACGTTGGCGCGCTCTGGAACGGCACCGTCTTCGATTCGTCCTACCAGAAGGGCCAGCCCATCGAGTTCTCCCTCGCGCAGGTCGTGAAGGGTTGGGGCTACGGCCTGGCGCACGCCCACGTGGGCGACCGCGTCGAGCTGGTCATCCCCGCCTCCCTTGGATACGGAGCTCAGGGTAACCCCTCGATCCCCCCGAACTCGACGCTGGTGTTCGTCGTCGACATCCTGGGCGCGAGCACGCAGAACCTTGCGGATGAGTCCATCCTGACCGGTGCGACCGCGACCGGTGAGGAGCTGCCCGCGGGCATCACCGTGACTGGGGAGCCCGGTTCCGAGCCGACCCTGACGATCGACGAGAGTGTGACGCCCCCCACCGAGAAGAAGACCTACACGATCTACAAGGGTGCCGGCGAGGAACTGACCGCGGACCAGTCGGTCCTGTACAAGTTCACGCTGGGTGCTTTCGGCGCCAACGGACAGACCCAGTCCTCGTGGTCGCAGCCAGCTCCGATCGAGGCGTCGGTGGCCCGCGTTGAACTCGCTGGTTACACCGTCGGTTCGCGCATCGTCATCGTCGAGCCCGATCAGAACGCACCCGCTCAGTCCGGTGCGTCCGCCGGGGTCAGCGTCGCCGTTGTCGACATCGTCGGCACGGCCTCGATGCAGTAAGCGCCCCGCGCTACGCTCTTCGCATGTGGGCGGCTCCCAGTGGGGGAGCCGCCCACATGCCGTTAGAATGGGGCCATCGCGTCTTCCACGCCACATACGCAAGGAGAACTTCCATGAGTGAAGAAACCGTCCGCATCCTGGTCTTCAGCGACGACAAGGACAAGCGCGCCGCCGTTATTAACGGCGTCGGTGTGCGTGCTTCCAAGGACACGCCCCGCATCGAATGGGTGGAAACAGCCACCGGCTTCGGCGTGCGCGACGCGTTCGACCAGCAGGATTTTGCGGCACTCATCCTCGACGCCGAGACGAAGAAGGAGGGCGGCATGTCGGTCGCCCAGGACCTTCAAGAGACCCGCGAGGACGTTCCCCCGATCATCTTCCTGACCGCCCGCGCGCAGGACGAATGGCTGGCCACCTGGGCCGGCGCAGCCGCCACGGTCTCGGATCCGATCGACCCGATCATCCTTCAGGAGACGGTCGCCGACGTGCTGCGTGGAGCTGCCCGATGAGCCACCGGGACTGGGCCCCGATCATCGCCACCCTGATCGCCGGTGAAGCGCTGGACTACGACCAGTCGTACTGGCTCATGGACCAGGTCATGAGCGGCGAGCTCGGCGAGGCTCGCCTGGCCTCCTTCCTCACCGCTATGGCGATCAAGGGCGCCACCGTCGAGGAGATTCACGGCCTGGCCGACGGCATGCAGGATCACGCGGCCAGCGTCAACCTGCCCAGCCGCGCTCTCGACATCGTCGGCACCGGCGGAGACGGCTACAAGACCGTCAACATCTCGACCATGTCCGCGATTGTCGCGGCATCGATGGGTATTCCCCTGGTCAAGCACGGCAACCGTGCCTCCACCTCGAAGTCCGGTTCCGCGGACGTCATCGAGGCCCTCGGCGTCAACTTGGACGTGGAGCCAGCCGATCTGCGCCGCATCTTCGACCAGGTCGGTATCGCCTTCCTGTTCGCCAACAAGATGCACCCGTCGATGCGTTTCGCCGCCCCCGTGCGCCGCGCGCTCGGCTTCCCGACGGCCTTCAACGTGCTGGGACCGCTGACCAACCCCGCGAAGGTGCAGGCCTGCGCGATCGGTGCGGCCAAGGAAGAAAACGCGCGTCTCATGGCCGGCGTGTACGCCTCCCGTGGCCTGTCCGCCCTGGTCCTGCGCGGCGCGACCACCGGCCTGGACGAACTGACCACCGCCGATTCGAATCAGATCTGGATCGTCTCGGGTGGGCAGGTGAGCGAGGTTGCCTTCGACGCCCGTGAGTCCCTGGGCATGGCCTCCTCCTCGATCGAGGACCTGGCAGGCGGCGAGGCCGCCGACAACGCCGCCGTGGCCCGCGAGGTCCTGGCTGGCGGTGGATCCAGCGCCGTGCGCGACGCGGTGGCCCTCAACGTGGGTGCGGGCATCCTGGCCTGGGAGGGCCTGGACCACCCGTTGTCTGCGGATACTTTCGAGGCGCGCATGCGCGACGCGGTCGGGCGGGCTCAAGCGGCCCTGGCCGACGGCGCAGGAGCGCGCCTGGTTGAACGCTGGGCGCAGGCCTCCAACAGCTGACATGCGGCGCGCTCAGGCGCGCAAGCGATCATACGGATGGGCGGTTGCCTGAGCCAGGAGCTCACGCAGCCGCCCGTCGCGCAGCGGGCTCATCGTGGGCTGAGCCCACGGCAGAGGAGAATCCCACTCGATCAGGCGCGTACCCGCCTCGCTCAGCTGCGCGCAGATAAGAGCCGTCTCGGCCCACGATGCGGCCTTTCCGGCCTGCCCGTCGACGGTCAGCGGCTCTGTCGCGCTCGCCACCTCGATCCACGCGGTGGGATCGGTGTGCGGGGGAACCACGAGCGAGCTGAGATAGCGCCCGTAGGACGCCACGTGCACGAGCCAGCCGGGTTCGCCGCCGTCCCTGCGCGTGCCCCATACGATGCGCGCAGCGGACAGGACCGGGCGCATCGTCGTTCGCTCAACCCCCGCCATGTAGGCGCTGAGCTCGTCGCGCGCTCGCGCTGCGGGTTCGAAGAGTCCCTGAGCGGCAAGGCGCGCCATGACGGCGGTGAGCGCGTCGGGAACGGTGAGCGAGGACGCAGCCACGGCCTCGTCGATGAGGTCGGCACTCTGCGTCCCGGTTGCCTCTGCAACGACCCGGCCGATCGCGTTCGCGGCTCGCGTGGCGTGCGCCCGCGTGCCAAAGGGGCCCAGCGCGCGGGGCAGATCCGCCAGGCTCACGGAGGGGACAACCACTGCCCGGTTGCCCTCGCGCACCACCCAGTGCTGGTTGGCCTGGCGCCTGGACGCAGAGTTGTACGGGGGAGCCAGGGTCGCGATGTCGCGCAGCTCGCGCACGCGCGCCTCCAGCACGGAGGCGGTGGGGAAATGGCGCACCCCCGAGGAGAGGGAGACCATGCGCTGGACTTTCGTGCGCTTCTCGGCGCGCGTGTAGTAGCTGCCCACGCGCGAGCGCAGGGACGAGGCCGACCCGACGTAGAGCGCATCGCCCGCGGCATCAACGAAGTGATAGACGCCGGGGGAAGTCGGCAGCGTCGCAACGAAGTCGGGGGTGGCTGGCCTGCGCGAGGGGGCTGCGTCGCTGAGCGCGATCAGGTCTTCGACGTCGGTGGCCCCCGCCGAGGACAGGAGAGCGACGAAGCCGAGCAAGACCTCGGCCGTGGCGCGCGCGTCCCCTCGCGCACGGTGCTCCGGAGTGGTCGACGTGCCGAAATACGAGGCGATCGTGCCCAGCTTGTGATTGCGCACGAGCGGGCGCGGCAGGGCCAGGCGGGCCAGCGCCAACGTGTCCACGACGCGCACGCGAGGCCAGGGACGCTGGCAGGCGCGCGCGGCGCGGCGCAAGAAACCCACGTCGAAGGAGGCATTGTGCGCGACGAGCACCGGCGCCTCCTCGCCCTCAAGACCGGCCCACTCGATGAAGCGCTCCAGGACCGGGCCGATCGGGTCGGCGTCCTCGACCATCGCGGGCGTGATGCCCGTCAGCGACGTGATGAACGGAGGGATCGGCTGGAGCGGGCGAACCAGCGACGAAAACTCGTCGGCAACGCGCCCGCCTCTCACCCGAACCGCACCGATCTCCGTGATCTCAGCGCCTGCCCCCAGGCCCGTCGTCTCCAGGTCGACAACCACCCAGTGCCCGCCCGAGGCCGGGGTGCCGACAGCATCCAAGCTCAGCTGCAGTTCGGGTCTCGCACTACGAGACAATGTGTCAGAAACGAGCTCGCGAGCATAGCGTTTGTCAGACTCCACGGGCGCGATGCTTTCCGAACAATTGCGCACGTGAGTCTCTTTCGTCATAGAGTTGATACTAATTCGAACGCGCGCCCGCGCGCCCGCTGACAACCGAGGAGTCACAGTGGCGTTCTATCAGGCACTCAAAGCGACCGGTAGCCCCATTCTGAAGGCTGCGTACCATCCCTGGATTCGCGGCAAGGAGAACATCCCCGCCGAAGGCCCGGCGATCCTGGCCTCCAACCACAACGCCGTGTGGGACTCCGTGTTCCTGCCGATGATGCTCGACCGCGAGGTCGTCTTCATGGGCAAGGCCGACTACTTCACCGGCACGGGCGTGAAGGGCTGGATGACCAAGGAATTCATGCGCGCCGTCGGCACCATCCCCGTGGACCGCACCGGCGGACGCGCCTCCGAGAGCGCGCTCAACGCCGGCCTGAAGCGCTTGCGCTCGGGCGAGCTCTTCGGCATCTACCCCGAGGGCACGCGCAGCCCCGACGGCCGCCTGTACCGAGGCAAGACCGGCGTGGCCCGCCTGGCGCTCCTGTCCGGCGCCCCCGTCATCCCCGTCGCCATGATCGGCACGCACACCGCCCAGCCGATCGGGCAGAGGATTCCCTCGCGCACCAACATCGGCATGGTCATCGGCGAGCCCCTCGACTTCTCACGCTACCGCGGCCTGGACAGGGACCGCTACGTCCTGCGCGCCATCACCGACGAGATCATGTACAACCTGATGCTCCTGTCGGGCCAGGAATACGTCGACCTGTACGCCGCCGACGTGAAGGCACAGCTCGCCGCCGAGGGAGCTTTCGAGGGACCCGTTCCGTCCAACGGCCGCCCCGCACCCGGCGGACGCACCGCACCCGACGTGCCCGTGCCGACCGCTCCCGAAGAAGAACCGTCGGAGGAGGAGAACAAGGAGGATTCCTCCAAGTAATCGCCTCTCGCGGGACGATGCTTCAGCATCGTTCCGTGGGACGGGCGTCCTTGGCGCAACGAAGGATCGCGCGGGTAGAATGGTCATGCCCTGCGCTCACGCGCGGGCCCGTACCTAACCAACCTGAGAAAGGTGACATTCATGTCGGTCCGTCGTGTTGCCCTGCTGACCGCAGGTGGCTTCGCCCCGTGCCTGTCCTCCGCCGTCGGTGGACTCATCGAGCGCTACAACGAGATTGATCCCTCCGTCGAGATCATCGCTTACCAGAACGGCTACCACGGCCTGCTCACCGGCAACTACGTGCTGGTGGACGAGGAGGCGCGTAAGCACGCTGCCGTCCTCCACCGCTACGGTGGTTCGCCGATCGGCAACTCCCGCGTCAAGCTGACGAACAAGAAGAACCTGGTCGAGCGCGGCCTCGTCGCCGAGGATGAGGATCCGCTGCAGAAGGCTGCCGAGCAGCTGCGCACTGACGGCGTTGATGTCCTGCACACCATCGGTGGTGACGACACCAACACGACGGCTGCCGACCTTGCTGCCTACCTGGAGGAGCACGACTACCACCTGACCGTCGTGGGCCTGCCCAAGACCATCGACAACGACGTGGTGCCGATCCGCCAGTCCCTGGGCGCGTGGACCGCCGCTGAAGAGGTGTCGGAGTACTCCCAGAACGTCATCGGCGAGCACCGTTCCAACCCCCGCATGCTCATCATCCACGAGATCATGGGCCGTCACTGCGGGTGGCTGACCGCCGCCGGTTCGCAGCGCTACCACGAGTGGCTCAAGACCCAGGAGTGGGTGCCCTCGATCGGCCTGTCGAAGGAGCGTTGGGACATCCACGCCATCTTCCTGCCCGAGATGAAGATCGACCTGGACGCCGAGGCCAAGCGCCTCAAGGCGATCATGGACGAGCAGGGCAACGTCAACATCTTCCTGTCCGAGGGCGCTGGCGTCCCCGAGATCATCGCGGAGATCGAGGCTGCCGGTGGCGAGGTCCAGCGTGACCCCTTCGGCCACGTCAAGCTCGACACGATCAACCCCGGCCAGTGGTTCGCCAAGCAGTTCGCCGAGAAGATTGACGCCGAGAAGGTCATGGTTCAGAAGTCCGGCTACTTCTCGCGTTCCTCGCGCGCCAACGCCGACGACCTGCGTCTCATCAAGTCGATGACCGACCTGGCCGTCGAGTGCGCGTTCAAGGGCGAGTCCGGCGTCATCGGTCACGACGAAGAGGACAACGATCGTCTGAAGGCCATCCCGTTCCCGCGCATCGCGGGCGGCAAGCCCTTCGACATCTCGGCTCCGTGGTTCCTCGAGATGATGGCCGAAATCGGCCAGAGCGTCGAGCCGGCTGGCGAGTGAGTCGCTTCGCGTGATTCCTTCGATCACTCCCGGACGCGGCGGCGAGCCTGTGCGTAAGCCTCGCTCCCGCCGCGTCCCCGAGCGTCTGTGGTCGCCCGAGTCCGGGGAGCGCGCTCCCTGGGACACGTGGCGCGGCCTGGACGCTGCCCAACAACCCTCGTACGCGGATGCCGAGTCCGTAGCCGAGGTGACGGCTCAGCTGCGCCGTCAGCCGCCCCTCGTGTTCGCGGGCGAGGTCGATGACCTACGCACGTGGATGGGTGCGGCGTCGCGTGGCGAGGCCTTCGTGCTGATGGGCGGAGACTGCGCGGAGACGTTCGCGGAGGCCACTGCCGATCACGTGCGCCTGAAGATCCAGACGCTGCTGCAGATGGCCGTGGTCTTGACCTACGGCGCGTCCCTGCCGGTCATCAAGGTCGGCCGCATCGCCGGACAGTACGCCAAGCCTCGTTCCTCCGACCTGGAGACGCGCGACGGCCTGACGCTGCCGAGCTACCGCGGCGACGCGGTGAACTCCTTTGAGTTCACCCCGGAGGCGCGCGAGCCCGACCCGCAGCGCCTCCTGTCCCTGTATAACCATGCGGCGTCGACGCTGAACCTGATCCGCGCTTTCACGAAGGGCGGATACGCGGATCTGCGTCAGGTGCACCGCTGGAACCAGGGTTTCATGTCGAACCCGGCCTACGCGCGCTACGAGTCGCTGGCCGAAGACATCCACCGCGCGATCAAGTTCATGGGTGCCGCCGGCGTCGACTTTGAGACGCTGCGCGACGTGGACCTGTATTCGTCGCACGAGGCCCTGCTCCTGGAGTATGAGTCCGCGATGACGCGCATCGATTCGCGCACGGGCGAGCCCTACAACACGTCCGCTCACTTCCTGTGGGCGGGGGAGCGCACGCGCGAGGAGGAGGGCGCTCACATCGAGCTGCTGTCTCGCGTGCGTAACCCGATTGGGGTCAAGCTTGGTCCGTCCACGACGCGCGATCAGATGCTCTCGCTCATCGATCGGCTGAACCCGGACGGTGAGGATGGGCGCCTGTCGTTCATCACGCGCATGGGCGCGGGGCGCATCCGCGAGGCGCTGCCTCCGCTGCTTGAGGCGGCCCGGGAGGACGGTCGTCCGATCACGTGGATGACGGACCCGATGCACGGCAACACGATCACGTCCTCGACCGGCTACAAGACGCGCCGCTTTGAGACGGTCATGGACGAGGTCCGCGGCTTCTTCGAGGCGCACGAGGCCTCGGGCACGGTTCCCGGCGGCCTGCACGTGGAGCTCACGGGCGACGACGTGACCGAGGTGATCGGCGGGTCTGAACGCATCGACGAACAGTCGCTGCGCGACCGCTACGAGACCCTCGTCGATCCGCGCCTGAATCACCAGCAGAGCCTGGAGATGGCCTTCCAGGTCGCCCAGTATCTGGCGAAGGGTTCCTCTCACGTGGAGTGAGCCCGGGGCACATGACGACATCCCGGCCTCGTTCGTAATGGACGAGGCCGGGATGTCGTTTGTGCTAGCGGCGGCGTGAGCATCAGACACATGCCAGCGGCGGGCGGGGTGTGCCCGGCGGACCACGGTGCCGATGTGGGGCTGAAGGACATGTTGTGGTACCCGGGCTCGTCCCGCTGTTGGATGGCATGTTCGGCCCGATGGGTGGATACCTGGGCCCTTGGATGCGCACGTTAACCCTATGGGTGGAGTGTGGGCGGGGGTGCCCATGCTCCACGTGTCGGGTCCAGCTGCGCATGAAAGGGTTAGTGCGACCACCTGTCGGGCCCAGGTGACAG
>NZ_JAPWAG010000032.1:0-25015 GCF_041432775.1 Pauljensenia sp. 20925_1_34
TTCAAAGGCACACAGAAGAACCTGCATAACTTTCGAAAGGTGTTTCGCGCCAAGTTCCCACGACCAAGCTTCTCGCTTCGTTCGCTGCCGTTCGGCGCAACAAGAAGAACTTTACGCACTTGCCCGCCGATCGTCAAATCGAGGCTTTTTGGCCCCCTCGGCACACACTTCCGCAAGATCCCGCGGTTTTCGGCAAGATTCAGCGCCACATCAGGCCATTTTTCCACGATTTTCATGCCCCAGAACACAGAATGTCACACAAAGTGTGTGCCACGACGCGCTTCAAACCGATCATCGCACACCCCTGACCTGGCGCTATAGCGGGACTATCACATTTTTTGCCCAAAACTTTACCACCCGTTGACCTTGAGGCTATACTCGCCTCATCCAAGCGGCCTCGCCGCCTCCGACAATGCAAGGAACAACGATGAATGGACTCCTGCCCCCGGACTTTGATCTCGCCGGGACCCTGGATACGATTTCAGGCTTCATGTATACGTACCTGCTCGTCGCGCTTCTGATCGCGGTTGGCCTCTTCTTCTTCCTCTTTACTCGCGCGCTTCCGCTGCGCATGTTTATCGAAGCGCTCCGCGTCGTCATGGAGCCCCCGAAGAAGGAAGGCGGCGTGTCCTCCTTCCGCGCGCTGATGGTTTCCACGGCCTCGCGCGTCGGCGTCGGTAACATCGCGGGCGTCGCCACCGCCGTGACTCTCGGCGGTGCCGGCTCTGTTTTCTGGATGTGGGTCATTGCCACGCTCGGCGGCGCCTCGGCCTTCATCGAGTCGACGCTCGCGCAGATCTACAAGAAGCGGGGCCCCCACCACTCCTACGGTGGCCCGGCCTACTACATCCAGACTGCTTTGAAGGCGAGCTGGCTTGCCTACCTCTTCGCAATCGTCTTAATTCTGACCTACATGGGTGGCTTCAACTTGCTGGCCTCCTACAACGTGGCTGACACCTTCATGCACTACAGCTGGGCGAATGCCTGGACGCCGTGGTTTGTCGGCGCGATCCTCGCGGTCCTCATGGCCGCGTCGATTCTGGGCGGCACTCGCCGCCTCACCGACGTGACGGGCTACATGGTCCCGATCATGGCGATTATCTACCTGGGTGTGGGCGCGGTCGTCATCGCCGTCAACTACCAGAACATTCCCGCGATGTTCTCCGCGATTTTCCACGGCGCCTTCGACTTCGACGCCATCTTCGGCGGTTTCGCGGGATCGGCCATGATGTACGGCATCAAGCGAGGCCTCTACTCGAACGAGGCCGGTGTCGGTTCGGCTCCTAACGCTGCGGCCTCCGCGTCGGTGTCTCACCCCGCCAAGCAGGGCCTCGTCCAGATGCTCTCCGTCTTTATCGACACGATGATCATCTGTACCTTCACCGCGTTTGTCGTCCTGTCCTCGGGCGTCGGCTCTGACAACGGCGTGACGGGTGCTCCCCTCGTCAAGGACGCGATGGCCACCGTTCTGGGTCAGCCGGTCGCGCAGGTCTTCGTCTCGGTTGCACTGTTCCTCTTCGCGTTTACCACGCTGGTCGGCAACTTCTACTACGCCGAGGTCAACTTCCGCTTCCTGCTGGGCAAGATCGAGATCAAGCACTGGATGCTCACCGTTTTCCGCCTCGCGGCCGCTGCCCTGGTGTTCTGCGGCGCGCTCCTGAAGTTTGAGGTCGCGTGGAACCTGGGCGACATCCTGATGGGCCTCATGGCGCTCATCAACCTGCCCGTCATCGTGTTCCTCGGCAAGATCGCCGTCGACTGCGCCGACGACTACACCGCTCAGCGTAAGGCGGGCCTCGACCCGAAGTTCCGGGCCTCCTCGATTGGCCTGAACCCCGCAGAGTTGGACTACTGGCAGGATGACGCTCCGGCCTCCGCCAAGGACGCCGCCGAGAAGGCGACCGTCTAAGCGAGCACTGCTCCACACGCTGTGCCCCGGCCTCGTCACAATCGACGAGGCCGGGGCCGGCTTGTGCGCGCGGCCGACCAGAGTGCACCCACCCAGGGAGCCCGGAGGGGCCCACGCCCGGGCACCCAGACGTATCCGAGCTCGGGCCTATACGAGGGGCTCTACGCCGGCGCGTGAGCGAAGCGCGTTCGGATTTGCACTACCCCGGTGTGCCCGCACGCGGACAGGGCTCGAGCCACTGCGTCGGCAGCCCACCCGAGCATCTCAGGGCCCCCGTGTGGGGCACGCAGAGTGGCGGCGGCCCCGAAGGCGAACGCAGAGGACGACTCCACGGCGAGCCCCATCTGCACGGCCGATGCCAAGGCCTCGGTAAAGCCCGAGGGGGACAGGGCCTGTCCCTTGTAGCGCGGGCGCGCCTCGAGGTGAATGAGCGGACCGGGGGCAACCAGGGACAAATCCAGCGAGCCGATCAGCAGGCTGCCGTCTTCCCACGGTTTGTTTGCGGTGGAGCGGGCGTAGCCCGGCGGCAGGTCGAGCTCGAAGACGCACTCGTCGACGCGCACCCGCGCGACGAGCTTGAGGGTGGCCACGGAGGCAATCACAGAGGCCACGAAGTGGATGTGCCTGCCCACGTCACCGAGCCACGTGTCGACAATCGCGTGGCACATCGCCGGGGTGGCGACCGCCGGGGAGGGCTGCCCTGCCGCGCGGGACTCCCCCGGCCCGTCCGCTCCCCCACGCCGGGGTGGCGCGTGGACGTCGCCCACGAAAAAATCGAAGGCGTAGAGGCCGTGGTGGAAGCGGATGTCGTCGTAGTCGATGAATCCCAGCCCCGTGCCAATGAGCACGGACAGGAAGGCATCGTAGAGGCACTCGCTGTCCTGCGCAAAGAGGTCCGCCGCGTGCGGCGTGCGCGGGTCCAGCTGGCCGACCAGCCACGCCTGCAGCGCCACGTAACCCTCGTCTGTCGTGCGACCGTCACATCTCACGGTACCCTCCCCGTTCCGCCGAGCATATGGGTTTGACACCACTATGACAGAAACGAGGGCGCGCGGGGACCACTTTCGCGAGCGAATCCGAGTACCAGCGAGAGCGCGTAGGGGCCGCCGAAACGACACATGGGAGCCTTCTTCCCTCCCACCAGCGCACATGAGCACGCAGCGCACAAGGGGGCCCCGGCCTCGTCCCAGGAACATGAACGAGGCCGGGGCCTATTCGCGCGAGTGCGCTTACTCCGTGGCGAGCAGCGCTTCCTCGGACTCCTTGGTCCACAGGCTGTCCTTCATGGCGGCCGCAACCTGCGGGAACTTCTCGGCCAGGTCGCTCAGCGGCGTGAGGCCCAGGTCGTGCAGGGAGGGGAAGACCATGATCTTGCCGCCCGAGGTGCGGTTGATGACCGAGTTGATGGCGTCGCCGAAGCCCGCCATGCCGGTGACCGCCCACAGGGAGATCGTGGTGTCGATGATTCCGTCCTCGATCTTGCGCAGGACCGTGCGCATGTCGGACACATCAGAACCGGAGGTTCCCAGCATGAAGATCTGGCGTTCGATGATGCCCTGCAGGTCGAAGTCACCGAACGTGCCGGCCGGGATGCCAGCGAACGCGTTGAGGATGCCGCCCTGGGCCAGGAGGTCAACGGCCTGGGAGACCAGCGCGGGGACGGGCACGAGGCACGTCGCGTAGGTGTAGCCGTGCTCGAGGGGCGTCGAGGCGGTGTTGATGATGTCGAGGGGCACGCCGTTCTTCTCGGCGGTCGGGCCGACGACGGCCGCGAGGTTCGCCAGGCGCTCGTCCGACAGGTCGGTGCCGACCACGGAGATGCCGGGGACACCCGAGGTGACGGCGCGCATCGTGTGCATGACGCCCATCGGGCCGGCGGCGCCGACGAAGACGCAACGGTCGTTCTCGCGCAGGTCGCCGTTGGCGGGAATCCAGGCGTAGCCCTGCCGCGGATCCGAGCCGGTCGTGCCGCAGAAGCGAATGAAGTCGTAGTGCACGCGGCCGATGTCCAGGGACACCTTGCGCGAGATTTTCTCGCCGCCCAGGACGACACACATGGTGCCGCGGGTGCCGATCAGGAGCGCGGCCTTCTCGATCGCGTCGGCGTCCGAGCCGAAGAAGACGATGTCGTCGAACTCGCCCTGGACGCCCTCGATGGCGTCGGCGGAGACGCGCACGACCTCGGCGGGCTTGTGCTCGGCGGTCAGAGCGTCGATGTCGCCCTCGCCAACGACCAGCAGGCGTCCGCCGTCGGCGACGTGATCGCGCTCGGCCCACGCGTAGGAGCCTTCGACGGTCGCCCACGGCTCGATGAGGCCCACGGCGGCGGCCGACGGACCCTCCGACACGTGAATCAGGTACTCTTCGCCATCCGGGGACACGACACAGCGCTCGTCGACGACGACGTACTCTTCGAGGGCACCGTCAAAGTTGTAGCCGAAGGCGCCGTTCGACTTGGCGGTACGCAGGTGCTTCCAGTCGGCCTGAACCAGCAGACGGTCGCCCACCTTGTAGTGCGTAACCTTCTCGCCGACCTGCACGACGCGCACCACGGGCTCGTGGCCGGGAGTCACAGCCTCCTGGTTCGGGTGGTAGGACGGGATGTCCTTGAGGGCATCCAGGTCGATGCCGCCGACCACGTCGGACTTGCGCGGGTGGCCATCGAACTGGTGGAGCAGCTTCGTATCGGAGAAGCAGATGCCGCAGGCTTCAACCTCGAGCAAGATCTGCGTCGGGCCAACGGGGTCAACGGGCTTCGCCGGGTTAAGGACGAACTCCTCCTTGCCGACGATCTGAATCGCGTACTGGGTGGAGGGAATCTGGGTCATGACTGACTCCTTGACTAAAAACGACTGGACGTGGGATGAAGGGGGACGAGGCCGGGGCACCCGTGGAGGGGACCGTGACCACCCTGGGTCCCCGGCCTCGAGACGGTGTCAGGAGAGCATGACCTGGCCGCCCGTGACGGGCACGGCCTGACCGGTTTCGTACTCTTGCTCGACGATGTAGAAGATCGCTCGCAGGACGTCGATGCCCTGTGCTCCGCGTCGCATGGGGACCTTGGCCTCGTAGAACTCCTTGACGTCGGCGACCGTCTTGGCGCCGGGGACCTTGCCGGAGTTCAGGTACTGGACGAACAGGCCGCGGTCCGGGTCGGACCAGAGGGGGCCGTCGTAGAAGTTGCCGGGGCAGATCGCGTTGACCTTGACGCCGTGGGCGACCATCTCGAGGGCGAAGGACTGGACCAGGCCGATGCCGCCGAACTTCGAGCCCGCGTAGGCGGCGTTCTTGTTCGAGCCGACCAGGCCGGACTTGGAGTTGATCTGGATGATGTCGGTCAGCCACTCGGGGGCGGTGGAGTGCTGGCGGGCCAGGAGCTGGCCCAGGTGCTTGGTGACCAGGAAGAAGGCCACGTAGTTGATGTCCGTGGACAGGCGGAACGCGGCGGCGTCCTGCTCGAGGACGGAGCCGGCGCGCACGATGCCCGCGTTGGAGACGACCAGGTCGAGGCCGCCGGTGACGCGCTCGATCTCGGCGGCCATCGCGGCCACGGAGTCCTCGTCGGCGACGTTGACCGTGATCGGGTGGGCGACGCCTTCACCGCCGAGCTCGGCCGCCTTGGCTGCCGCGCCCTCGCCGTTCAGGTCGGCGACGTAGACGAAGCATCCGGCGTCCACCAGGCCGCGCGCGATCTCCGCGCCGAAGCCCTGGGCGCCGCCCGTGACGAGGGCGACGCGGCCGTTGATGGCGCGCTCGCCGACGGCGGTAGCGCGGACCTCGAAGGTCTCCTCGCTGACGCGCACGACGACGGGCAGCGCGGTGTCCTTCAGGGTGCAAGGGCACACCTCGGTGAGGGGACCCTCAAAGGTGACGGTCGGCTCGGCCGAGCTGGGGGCCACGATGACGGGGCGGCGCAGCGCCTTGAGGAACAGGCCGCGTACCTCGGGGGCGTTACTCATGATGTCTCTCTTTCTTGACGGTGATCGTCAGTTAATCGATGTGGCTCGGGCGGCAACAGTGGCGGCGTCCTCGCCGTCGGCAATCGCGCGCCCCAGGGGTGCGTACTGGCTGATGCGCTCGGCGAGGGCCTCGGGGGTCAGGCGACCCGTGCGGCCCAGCAGGTGCAGGGAGGGGTCCACGGAGGACAGTGCCTCGTGCGCGACGAGGGCCCACGTGGCCTCGTTGAGGTCCGCGAACTCGGGGCGGCGCAGCTCCTCGCAGGTGAAGCGCTGGCGGGGCTGGTTGATGTCCACGCCCGAGATTTCGAGCATGCCGTGGGCGGCCGCGAGCGCGTGGATGCGCGCCAGCTGCTCGGGGGTGTTGCGCGGGGGCATGTAGGTGACGGCGCGCAGGCCGATGGCCTCCATGTGTTCGAAGAGCTCATCGAGGAAGTCGTCCTCGAACTTTTCGGCCTTCTTGTCCCCCGTCGGGGAGGCGGACACGTCGCCCAGGTAGGCGTAGGTGGCGATCGCTCCGACCGAGTCAGCGAACTCGACGACCTCGGCCGCGCTGGGCAGCTCGTCGGTGGGCTGGATGTAGATGCGGTCCAGGTAGTTGGCCTTGAGGACACCCAGCAGGTCGTACATGAGGTGGGGGTTGTCAGCGTCGGACAGGACGGCGGCCAGGGACGGAGGGATCTCGACGCCCATCTGCGCCAGTCCCTCGGTCAGGGCGGGACCGCGCCCAAATCCGCGGATGAGGGCCGAGGCCATGGCGGCCAGCAGGTGACGCTCGGTAATCCCGCCGCCGTTTTCGTACTGCGAGATGCCGACCATGTCAGCCTGCGGGTCAAAGGGCTCCAGGCCCAGGTCAGTGAGGATCGTGTTGGCGCGCTCGGCCATGGCCAGGGTGCGCGTCAGGCGGGCGGCGCGCTTGGGGGCCAGCCAGGCCGCGACCTTCTCGCGCGCCGAGGCGGGCACGCCCTGCACCGTCATGTAGGCGACACCCTCGGAATCGGGGTTGTTGAGCTTGCGCTGCGCGAGCGGCGTGCCTTCGCCGAAGCGGGCGCGGATCTCGAAGCCGGTGACGGACCCCATTCCCAGGATGGAGGTGGCTTCGCTCATCTCAGCGGCGGCACCGATCGAGTCGTGGTCGACGGAGCCGACGACGCGCAGGCCAGCCCGGCGCGCAAGCAGGGCCGCGTGGGTGGGCGTGTAGGGGCTGAACGAGAAGCAGGTGTGAATGTGGTTGTTCGACTCGGGCACCCATTCGGGGAACTGCTCGGTGGTGGCGACGACACGCAGCGCGTCGATGCGCTGGGCCGGGGTGGCTGCCGGGTCGTTGGTGATGTCCATGGGTTCTGCCATCTCTTCGTTGGGTGGAGAAGTGAAAGGGGATGTTGAGGGGGACGCGAGGCCGGGGCACAGGTGAGGAGGAGATTGCCCCGGCCTCGCGCGGCTCGCACCAGGGAATGCGAGCCTCGGATGGGGGCGGGCTGGAAAGGGGGAACGGCCCGCCCCCAGTGCTTTACAGACCCGCGCGGTTCAGGCGAGCGATCTCGGCCTCGGTCGCGTGCTTCGTGGTGGGCACGTGGCCGGGCAGCGGGAGGATGCGCTCGTGAATCGCGTCGAGGATCCAGGAGACCTGCGGGAAGAAGAACGACTCCATCTCGGGTCCGGGCGTGATGCCGTTGCGCGAGGCGACGACGGCGATCGGCGCGTCGAGCGCGTCGAAGGCCAGGGTCTGCACGTTGGCGGCGACCGTGTTGAGGAAGGAGCCACGCTCGACCGCGTCCGAGGTCAGGACGAGGCGACCGGTCTTCTTCACAGACGCGATGAGCTTGTCGTAGTTGAGCGGTGCGACGAAGCGCAGGTCGATGACCTCGGCGCTCAGGCCGTACTTCTCAGCCAGGACGTCCGCGGCCTCGAGGGCCTTGTACACGGTCGCGCCGTAGGCGGCGATCGTGATGTCGGTGCCCTCGCGGCGGATCGCCGGCTCGCCCTCTTCGGTCTCGTAGTAGCCCTCGGGCACGCCGCCGGGCTCGAAGTCCTCGCCCTTGTCGTAGAGCTTCTGGCTCTCGAGGAACACGACCGGGTCGGTGCCGGCGAGTGCCAGGTTGAGCATGCCCTTGGCGTCGGTCGGGGTCGTCGGGAAGTAGACCTTCAGGCCCGGGATGTGAGCAACCAGCGCGCTCCAGTCCTGGGAGTGCTGAGCACCGTACTTCGCGCCCACGGACACGCGCAGGACGAGAGGCATCTTGAGCAGGCCGGCGCTCATCGACTGCCACTTGGCCATCTGGTTGAAGACCTCGTCGCCGGAGCGGCCCAGGAAGTCGCAGTACATGAGCTCGACGACCGCGCGGCCACCGGCCATCGCGTAGCCGACGCCGGCGCCCACGATCGAGGCCTCGGCGATGGGCGAGTTGAAGAGGCGACGGTAGGGCAGGGCCTCGGTCAGGCCACGGTAGACGGCGAAGGCGCCACCCCAGTCGCGGTTCTCCTCGCCCCAAGCGGCCATCGTCGGGTCGGTCTTGAAGCGGTGCAGCATGGCCTCGAACAGGCCGTCACGGAACTGGTACATGCGCATCTTGGAGACGGGCTTGCCATTCTCGTCGACGGAGGTGCGCACCTTCTTGGCCAGCGCCTTGACGCGCGGGTTGTCCTCGAGGTCGATCTCGGGGGTCGCGTCATCGAAGGCCTCGACCTTCTCGTTGGAGAACATGACGGAGTCGATGTAGCCGTCGGCGACGCGCGGCGTGGCCTCGTCGTCGATCGAGAGCTTGAGGACCTTGACGAGCTTCTCGGTCAGCGAGGCCGCGTAGCCGTCGATCTCGTCCTGCGTGGTCAGGCCGTTGGAGATCAGCAGGTTGCTGTACTCCTTGATGCAGTCCACCTGCTCCCACAGCTCGACCTCTTCCTTCGTGCGGTACGAGGAGGCATCCGACGGCGAGTGGCCGGAGAAGCGGTAGGTGATGGTGTCCATGAGGACGGGGCCGCGGCCCTCCTCGAGGATCTTCTTCTTGCGGGTGGTCGCATCCGCGACGGCCAGCGGGTTGAGGCCGTCGACGCGCTCGGCGTGCATGGCCTCGGGGTTGAGGGCCGCACCCACGCGGGCGAGGACCTCGTAGCCCATGGTCTCGCCGAAGGTCTGGCCGCCCATGCCGTAGAAGTTGTTGAAGAAGTTGAACAGGATCGGCGGGTTGCCACCGTCCTCCTCGCGCCACAGGGAGCGGAACTGGTCCATCGACGCGAAGTTCATGGCCTCCCACACGGGGCCACAGGCCATGGCGGCGTCACCGATGTTGGAGATGACGATGCCGGGCTTGCGGTTGATGCGCTTGAAGAGGGCCGCACCGTTCGCGATGGGGGCGGAGCCACCGACGATCGCGTTGTTCGGGTAGGAACCGAAGGGCAGGAAGAAGGTGTGCATCGAGCCGCCCAGGCCGCGGTTGAAGCCGGACTTGCGGGCGAAGATCTCGGCGAGGGCACCGAAGAGGATGAAGTTCTCGGTGAGGTCCTTCGTGTCCTTGTAGTCGATCTTCTCGGCGTAGGACAGCGTCTCGCCGCCGAGGAAGCCCTTCATGATGCCCTCGAGCTGGCTCTCGTCCATCTGGTGCATGGCCGAGTAGCACTTGGCGAGGATCTCGCCGTGGGAGCGGTGCGAGCCGAAAATGAAGTCATCGGGCGACAGCACGTAGCTCTGGCCGACGTAGGCGGACTCCTGGCCGATACCCAGGTGGGCGGGGCCGGGGTGGTTGTACTCGACGCCTTCCCAGGCGCCGGTCTTCTTGATGGAGTCGAGCATCGACTCGAAGGTGCGCACGACGATCATGTCGTGGAGCATCTGGACCATGCCCTTTTCGCCGTAGCGGGCGATCTCGGTGTCACGGTCGAAGGTGTACTGGTTGATCGGCACCTCGGGGAACTTCACGTACCCGGGGCGACGCACCTCATTGGGGTCGATGATAAGAGACTGAGTCATTGTTCTACTCTTCCTTGACGTAGTTGTTCGTTAGAGCTTGACGGCCCACGCGGCTTCGCGGATGACCTCGGACACCGTGGGGTGCGGGAAGACGACCTGACGCAGGTCCTCGACGGTCAGTTCCATCTCGAGGACGGCCTGCGCGCCCCAGATCATTTCGGCGGCGTACGCGCCCAGCACGTGGATCCCGAGCACCTGGTGGGTCTTGGGGTCAACGAGGATCTTCGCCTCGCCGGGGGCCTTGAAGCCGTTCTCCGCGATGAAGCGGCCCGACATGAGGGCGGGAACCTTAGCGACGAGGACGTCGCGGCCCTCGCGCTTGGCGGCGGACTCGGTCAGGCCCACGCCGGCGGCCTCGGGAATCGAGAAAACGGCCCACGGGACGGTGTGCCAGCGCATGACCTCGCCGCGCTTCTTAGCGGAGGGGTCCAGGATGTTCGCCGAGGCGATCTCAGCCATGCGGTAGGCGGCGTGCGCCAGCAGGGAACGTCCGGTGACGTCGCCGATGGCCCACACATTCGGTAGGTTGGTGCGCATCGTGTCGTCGACGACGATGCCGCGGTTGATCTCGAGGCCGGCCTCCTTGGCGCCCCAGCCCTCCGTCGCGGGACGGCGGCCCACCGCCATGAGGACCACGTCGGCCTCGACGCTCAGCTTCTCCGCGCCCTTGGAGTAGTGGACGGTGCCTCCGTCGAGGGACTCGACGCGGCAGCCCAGCTCGAAGGTCACGTCCTTCATGGCGGCGCGGGCCTTGGCGGCCAGGTCGTCGTCCATGAAGGGCAGGATCTCGGGGGCCATCTCGATGACGGTCACCTGGGAGCCGAGGGTTGCGTACAGGGAGGCGAACTCGACGCCGATGACGCCGCCGCCGATGATCGCGAGGCGGGAGGGGACCTCGGGCAGGGACAGGATGCCCGTGGAGTCGACCAGCGCCGGGTTGTCCTGGGTGCCGGGCAGCGGGGGCATGGCCGGCACGGAGCCCGTGGCGATGATGACATGGTCGGAGGTGTAGGTCGTGCCCTCAACGGTCACGCGACCGGGGGCGTCGAGGTGGCCTCGTCCGTTGATGACGGTCACGCCCGCCTTGCGCTCGGTGGCGGCGACGCCAGCGACCAGGCCCTTGACGACCTGATCCTTCCAGGCCTGCATCTGCTGCCAGTTGACGGCCACGCCCTGCGCGTCCACGCCGAACTGGCTGGCTTCCTTGGCGTGCAGGTAGTTCTTTGCACCGTTGAGCAGGGTCTTGGTGGGGATGCACCCCACGTTCAGGCAGGTGCCGCCCAGGTACTGCTCCTCGACGAGGGCGACCTTCTTGCCCGCGTGTCCGAGGCGCTCGGCGGCCAGGTAGCCGCCGGGGCCCGCGCCGAGGACGATGACGTCAAAATGCGTGTCACTCATGAGTGTTCCTCTTTCCTCAGGCCAAAACGGTCACGTCGATGTTTTCGATGGCGGCGACCAGGTCGCGCAGGAAGCGCGCGCCGTCCGCGCCGTCGATGACCTGGTGGTCGATCGTCAGCGACAGGTTGAGGCGCTGCTCGACGCCGATCGAGCCGTCGGCGGCGACGACCGGGCGCGGGGTGATCGCGCCAACGCCGAGGATGGCCGTCTGGGGCAGGTTGATAACGGGGGTGAAGGTCTCGATGCCGAAGGACCCGATGTTGGAGACCGTGAAGGTGCCGCCGGACAGGAAGTCGGGGGCAATGGTGCCGTCGATCGCGCTGCTGGCGAGGCGCTTGGCCTCGTCGGAGAACGCCTTGAGGCCCAGGGCCTGCGCGGAGCGGATGACGGGAACGAAGAGGCCGCGCGGGGTGTCGCACGCGAAGCCGAGGTGAACCTGCTCGAACTCGGTCAGGACGCCGTCTTCGAGGTGGGCGTTGAACACGGGGTACTTGGGCAGGGTGCGCGAGACGGCGAAGCAGACCAGGTCGTTGAGCGTGATCTTGTTCAGGCCCAGAGCCTCGTCGGCGTTCTTAACCTTCTTGCGCATCGCGAGGATGCCGGCGGCGTTGGCCGTCGTGTTGAGGGTCAGCTGCGCGGTGGAGGTCAGGGACTCCATCATGCGCTTGGCGACGACCTTGCGAACGCCCTTGAGCGGGGCGGAGGTCGAGGCGCCGGGGTACTCGGCACCGGCGGGGGCTGTGAGAGCCGCGGCGGGGGCCGAGGCCTCGGCGGCCTGGGCGACACGACCCGCGTCGGCGACGCTGACGCGTCCGCCGATGCCGGTTCCTTCGGTGGCCTCGACGCCGGCGGCGCGCGCGGCGGAGGTCAGGACCGGACCGGCGGCGATCGCGGCGGCGACGTCGCGCTCGATGACGCGGCCGTGGGGGCCGGAGCCCTCAGAGATTGCCGAGGCGTCGACGCCTGCAGAAGCGGCCAGGGCGCGGGCGCGTGGGGAGACAGCGCCGGTGGCTCGCTCGGTGGCAAAGGCGGGGGCGGCGGCCTGCTCGGGGGCGGCCTGCTCGACGGGGGCTTCCTCGGCCGGGGCATCGCCGCCGGGCACGAGGCCGGAGATGTCCTCGCCGGGGGCGCCGACGATGATGAGGGGGTCTTTGACAGGGACCTCGTCGCCTTCCTCCCACAGGAGCTTCAGGACGGTGCCCTCGGCGGTGGAGGGGACCTCCATCGTCGACTTGTCCGTTTCGATGGACGCGAGGGTCTGGTCGACGGCGACGGTGTCGCCTTCGGCAATCATCCACTCGACGATGATGCATGACTCAACAGAGTTGCCCAGCTGGGGCATCACCACGATGGTGGCCATGTGTTTCCTCCTAGACGATGCGCAGCTTCGTGCGCTCGGCCAATTCCTTGATGGATTCTTCGGGGATCTCATCGTCGGTGATGATTCCGGTGACCTGGTCGATCCCCATGAAGGTGACGAAGCCGGCTTTCCCATACTTGGAAGAGTCTGCTAGCAGCCACGTCTCTTGTGCGCGTGTGCGCATGATGGAGCCAACCTGTCCACCCTCCACAAGTTGGGTGGTCAGGCCGCGATCAACGCTGAATCCGTCGGTTCCAAGGAACGCAACGCGCGCGTTGAAGTCATTGATGGCGCGCTCGGCGACCGGGCCCACGAGGGACTCGGACTCGGCGCGGAAGTGCCCACCCGTGAGCGTGATGTTCAGGTTCGGGTTGGAGCGGGCATTGGCGAAAACGAGGACGGAGTTGGTCAGGACCTGGACTCCGCGCTTGCCGGTGAGGTACTTGACGATGAGGGCGCAGGTCGTGCCGGCCTCGATCATGATCCGGTCGTCGTCGTGGATCATGTCGGCGGCCGCCCGAGCAATGCGCTCCTTCTGGTCCACGCGATCATTTTGGCGCAGGTGAATGTTGCGGAAGGTGGTGGGGCGCGCACCGCCGTGGGTGCGCACGAGGTAGCCCTGCTCGTCGAGCGTCTTGAGGGAGGCTCGCACGGTGACGGGCGACACGCCCAGGTCGGAGGCGAGCTGAGCGACGCTCACCTCACCCTCGCGGGCGAGGCGATCCAGGATGTATTTCGTGCGTTCTTCTGCACGTCCCATGGTCCCACCTCTCGATACATTCGCGACAACCTTCTGTCGCTTTCGCTTTCATTAAGGAAAGAATAGTCATTTAAACGAAAGTACGCAACATCACGCACGCGCGGTGGCCACCTGTTCACCCTCACAGAACAAACGTCCAATCACCCGGCGGACCAAAGGCCCGTTGCCGCACTATGATGCGGATAAACAAGCAGGCGGGCGGTCCTCATCGGACCGCCCGCCCACCGGCGGACTCAGGGAGTCTTGGCACCCGAAACACGGGACGAAACGAAAACGAAACGAAAGCGCAGATCGCCGCCCAAAGAAGCCCAGGCCTCGCGCGTCGGAAGAGTTTTACTCCCCCGGCATCCGCACGCCGACCGTCAGCAGCAGGTTGCCGTAGAGGCGCTGCTCACCGGTCGCCACGATGATGGCCACGTCCTCGGTGCGCGCAGCCTCGTAGAAGTCCCAGCGCGACAGCTCGCCGAACTCCACTCCCGGCAGCGCCGCGCGGAACTCGTCGTGGATCGGAATCTCCACCGGATCGGCATCCACGGCCGGGGTCATGATCTCGGCGCGCTCGATCGGGATCGTGCGCTTGAGAACGTCGAGCACCTGGCTGACATCGAGCAGGCCCGGAGCAAGGTTGAGCGAAATCAGCTCGCAGCGCGGGTTCACGCCCGTCGTGTGCGGGTAGTTCGCGTCCGCCAGCAGGATCTTCGAGCCGTGGCCAGCGGCGGCCAGAGCACGCAGGAACTGGGGATGAGTCATAGGACCGTAGAGCATACACATACCTTTCGTTAGAGATGAGAACTGGCCCGGATGACCAGTTCGGGGTCGATGACGATGTCTTGGGAGGGATCGCCGCCCATGAGCGAGCGCACGAGGCGCACGGCCGTTCGTCCCAAGCGGTCGAAGGGCTGGTGGATTGTCGTCAGCGGCGGCGCGTACGAATCGGCACCATCGATGTCGTCAAACCCAACGACCCGAACGTCGCGGGGTACCACTCCCCCACACTCGTGGATGTAACGCATCGCACCGAGGGCCAGCTGATCGTTCGCAGCCTGCACGCCCTGAGGCAGGCGCCCCGCCGCGCGCATCACGTCGTAGCCGTCGCGAGAGTCCCACGAGTCCGGTGCCAGGACGAGCGGCTCAATGCCGTAGCCCGCGCACGCCTGCTCGTAGCCCAGTCGGCGCATCTGCGCGTCCGACCATCCCGACGGACCCGCGATATGGATCACGTCGGTGAGCCCCTGGGCAAGCAGGTGTTCGGCCGCCAGGCGGGCCCCTCGCACGTTGTCCACCGCGACCGTCGAGATACCGTCCAGGCCCTTTTCGCTCGTCAGCATAAGAACGGTCGGGAAACGCTTACCCGACTCAATCGCGACGTCAATCGTCGGGTCCTGGCCGCCCAAAATGATGACGCCGTCGACGTCGAAGGGTGTGAAGTCGTTGCGCAGCTGCCCGTCGGCCCCGTAGGCGTAGGACAGGGACACGTGGTAGCCCGCTTGCGCGGACGCGTTGAGGATCGACAGCAGCACTGTGCCGTGCCCGTGGAACATGGGCGCGGCCAGGACGACCTGGAGCACGTTCGTGCGCTTGGCCGCCAGCGCACGCGCCGCATAGTTGGGCACGTACCCCAGCTCCTCGACAAGCTTGGAGATCCTCGCCCGCGTCTTTTCGGAGACCTCGGGGTCGCCGCGCACGACGCGCGAGACGGTGTTGGTGGACACGCCGGCCGTGCGCGCGATGTCGGCCAGCGATACCTTCTTAGGCGCTCGCCGGTGTGTGGACATAGGTTGATGCGCTTGCTGCGATGACGGAGGCGCGGTCGGCCTCGGCCAGGGCGCCAATGGTTTCGAGCTGGGCCAGCAGGGAGCCGAAGGTCGAGGCCTCGATGGGTCCGCGAACAACGGTCACGCCCGAGATCTGTGCGGTCAGGTCGCACAGGAGGCGGTTGCGGGCGCCGCCGCCCACGAGGTTGAGCTGGTCGGGGGCGCGTCCCGTCGCCTCGGTGAGTTCGCCGATGGCGCGCGCGTAGCGGCGGGCAAAGGACTCGATGATGACGCGCACATACGCGGCCATCGAATCGGGACGGGCGACCCCCTGGGCTTCCAGGGCCTCGTCGATCTTGCGCTGCATCTCGCCGGGGGTGGCGAATGCCTCACCGTCCGGGTCGAAGACGCCGGGGGCAGGGGGCAGTTCGCGCGCCTGAGCGACCAGCTCGTCGGTGTCGGTGGGCGTGCCCTCGCGCTCCCACTGGCGCTGGATCTCCTGAAGGATCCACATGCCGGTGATGTTGAAGAGGGGGCGCACTCCCCCGTCGGTGCGTCCTTCGTTGGTGATGCCCATGTTGAAAGCGATGTCGCTCATGAGGGGCCGATCCTCGATGGCACCCAGGACGGACCAGGAGCCGCAGGACAGGAAGTAGGCTCGCTTGCCCTCGGCGATGGGCAGGCCGTGAACGGCGCAGGCCGAATCGTGTGCGCCACCGCGCACGACCGTGAGGGTCTCGAGGCCGGGGACCGTGCAGGGGCCGACGACGGTCCGGTCGGCGCACAGCTCGCCGAACCAGGTGCGCGGAATCTCTAGGCGAGCGAAGACCTCGTCGTTGAAGTCGGTGCCGCCCGGGGTCAGCAGGCCCGAGGTCGAGGCGATCGAGCGCGACCACCCCACCACGCCGGTGAGGCGGTAGGCGAAGTAGTCGGGCAGGAAGAGGGCGGTGCGCACGCGGGCCGCGCCCTCGGGGTCCTCGCGCAGGAAGGCGAACAGCTGGTTCGCCGTGTTGATGGTCGCCGGCTGGTTACCGGTCAGGTCGAAGAACTCGCGGTCGGCGATGCGGTCGCGGAAAGCGTCCAGGGTGCGCGAGGTTCGCTCGTCTCGGTAGGCGATGACGTCCCCGACGAGTTCGCCGTTGTCGTCAAGGGGTGCCCAGTCCACGCCCCACGTGTCAATCGAGACGGTCTTGGCGTCGGGGAACTGTTCGAGGGCCTTCTTCAGGCCGATGATCGTCTCGGCCTCCATCGTCGCCACGTCCCACGTGAGCGTGCCGTCGGCGCGACGGCGGGCCTCGTGCTTGAAGCGGTGAATATCCGTGACGTCGAGGCGTCCGTCGGTCAGTGTTCCGGCAAGGACTCGTCCGGAAGCGGATCCAAGGTCAACAGCAAGTACGGTGGTCATTGAAGGTCTCCTGGTCAAACGCCCTCGCTCGGCGTGTCCCGTCATTGGGATGGTAGTGCGGTTTTCCTCATCGGCGAGGCCGGGGCCACATCCCGGGACCGGGTCTACCCGGTAAGGGGGCCCGTTCGGGCTCGGGGAGAGAGGAACCCGAGCCCGAACGGACAGTGTGCATCAGCGGTACATCGGACCGAAGGTCTGGCAGGCGCGGAAGTCAGCCGCCTCCAGGGAATCGGTGCCGAACAGCGACCACGCCTTCGGGCGGAAGACCCGCTCCTCGGGAACGTTGTGCATGTTGACCGGGATGCGTAGCATCGACGCCAGCGTGATCAGCTGGCCGCCGATGTGGCCGTAGGAGATTGCACCGTGGTTGGCGCCCCAGTTGTTCATGACGTCGTAGACGCTCTTGAACGCGCCCTCACCAGTGAGGTTAGGGACGAACCAGGTGGTGGGCCACTCGATGTTGGTGCGCTCTTCGATCGTGAAGGCAACCTCGTCGGGCAGCTCGACCGTGTAACCCTCGGCGATCTGCAGGACCGGGCCCAGGCCTCGGACCAGGTTGATGCGGCACATCGTCACGGGCATCTCGCCCGAGGTACGGAAGTGCGTGGAGAAACCGCCGCCACGGAAGTAGCCGGTCGAGGCCGGGTGGAAGGTCGTCGCCTCGAGCGTGGCCTCGCGGTCCTCCTCGGTGAACTCGTACCAGGGCTTGATGACGTTCTTGCCGTCGCGCACAGCCTTGCCGGCGCCGTCCAGCGTGGTGGAGCCGGAGTTACGCAGGTCGAGCAGGCCGGCGGCCGCGCGGCCCTCGGGCTTCCAGCCGGTGGCCTTCTCGATCGACTCGGGGCTCCAGTAGGTGCGCACGTCGGAGAAGATCTGCGGCGTGTTGGTCAGCAGGTAGCCGAAGAGCATCGAGGCGCCGTTGAGCGAATCGTTCTCGGTGGCCACGACGGAGGGCTGGCGAATCCCAGTCCAGTCGAAGTTCGTGTTGAGGATCGTCTCGAGCACGTCGCCGTTGGGGAAGTGGTCGGTCCACTGACGCTGGCCCTGGAAGCCGGCGGCAAGGGCACCGTGGCCGCCCGCCTCTTCCTCGAAGCCCAGCTCAGCCAGGCGCGGGTTGCCGTGCATGAGGTCGCGGGCAATGAGCGTCATCTTGGTGACGAACTTCCACCAATCCTCGTGCTTCTCGGGGTACTGCCACTCCGGCGGGTTCCAGTCCTTGCCCTGCTTGAAGTTCTCGCGGATCCACTGGTACGCCTTCTCGTACTCTTCGTGGTCGTAGATGCCCTCTTCAATGCGGCGGGTGAACTCGGTCATGTCGATGTACTCGTTACGCATGCCGAGGTAGGAGCCGAAGAAGTCGGGGTCGACAACGGAGCCGGCGATACCCATGGAGACGGAGCCCATGGACAGGTAGGCCTCGCCCTTCATCTGCGCGACGGCCAGGCCGGCGGTCGCGTAGTCGAGGAGGCGGGTGCGCACGTCCTCGGGGATGGAGGTGTCGTCAGCGTCCTGCACGTGCTCGCCGTAGATGCCGAAGGCGGGGATGCCGATCTGGGCGTGGCCAGCCAGGGCGGCGGCCAGGTACACGGCGCCGGGGCGCTCGGTGCCGTTGAAGCCCCAGATAGCGTGAGGCATGGCGGGGTCCATGTCGGTGGTCTCGGTGCCGTAGCACCAGCAGGGGGTGACCGTCAGGGTCAGGCCAACGTTGTTCGCGCGGAACTTCGCGGCGCAGGCCTGTGCTTCGTGGACGCGGCCGATCGTGGTGTCAGCGATGACGACCTCGACGGGGCTGCCGTCCGGGTAACGCAGGTTCTCGGTGAACAGGTCGGCGACGGACTTCGCCATGTTCATGGTCTGCTCTTCAAGGGCCTCGCGAACGCCCTTGCGGCGACCGTCAATGGTGGGGCGGATACCGATACGGGGGTGGTTTGTCATTTTTCCTTCATCCCTCATGAAGACGTCGATGTCGGAGCGCGGGGGCGCCGGCCCCCTCGGATCCATTGATGGTAAACGTGCCGGGTCCGCAGGTCCCGCCCCGACCATTCGGAGCGGGACCTGCGGCGGGCCACCGGTTCAGTGTGTCATCCCCGGCCCGGCCTCATGCCCAATGGAGCTATCAGCTCACTCGTACAGGTTGGCCTTGATCTCGTCGGAATCGATGTTCGACTTGTCGTACCAGGCGAAGCCCGAGTCGATGACCTTGGGCAGCTCGGCGCCGTTGATCGCGGCGACAGCAGCCTTGACCGTGTAGTAGCCGATCTTGACGGGCGACTGGGTCACGGCGCCAGCCTCGGAGCCGGCCTTGATGGCGTCGATCTGGGTCTTGCCCGAGTCGAAGCCGACGACGGTGACGTCCTTGCCGGTCTCCGCAACGCCCTGGACGATGCCCGAGGCCGCGGCCTCGTTGGAGCCGTACATGCCGACAATGTCGCTGTTGGCCTGGATGATGGACTTGGAGGTGTCGGCGGCCTTGGTGACCTCACCGGCGATCTGCTCTTCCAGCAGCTTCAGGTCGGAGGGGGCGTTGGCCGTGAAGTACTGCTTGAAGCCATCGCAACGCTGCTTGCCCGTGGTGGAGGTGGAGTCGTGGCAGACCATGCCGACCGTGCCCGACTTGCCCTTGAGCAGCTCGATCATGTGCTGGGCGGCCTCTTCGGCAGCCTTGGTGTTGTTGGTCTGGACCGTGGTCACCGGGATCGAGGAGTCAACGCCGGAGTCGAAGGCGACGACCGGGATGCCCTTGCCGTGGATCTCGTTCAGGAGGTCAGCGGCGGCGGCCGAGTCCAGCGCCGCGAAGCCGATGGCGGCCGGGCCGGAATCCAGGGCGGACTTGAGCTGGTCGGTCTGCTCGGTGACCTTGGTCTCGTCCTGCGGGCCGACGAAGCTGACCTTGTAGCCAAGCTCGTCGCCTGCCTGCTCGGCGCCTTCCTTCACGGCCTGCCAGAAGCGGTGCTGGAAGCCCTTGGAGACCAGGTAGATGGTCTGGGTGCCATCGCCCTTGACAGCGGCCTTCTCCCAGTCCTGCATCTCGCCGGAGGTGTCAACCTTGGAGGCACCCGACGACTCGGTCTTGGTGGAGGAGCCGGAGGAGCCTCCGGTGGCATCCGTTGAGGTCGAGCAAGCTGCCATGCCCAGGGCAAGGGTGCCGACGGCGGCGGCGGCGACGATACGTCCGATGGGGCGCATTGGTGTTCCTTTCGTGGGGCGGCGGGAGGGTCCCGCCTACTGGGGAGTGAACCGACATCGGTTCACGGGTTGTACATGAGATGGACTAAGAATCAGGCTGCGTTTTCGCGGATGCGGCGCAGGTTGTCGATAACGACCGCCAGGAGCAGGACGATACCGGTGACGACGAACTGCCATTCGGCGGCGATACTCATCATGGTCAGACCCTTCTTCAGGGTTTCCATGAGGATCGCGCCGACCAGCGCGCCGGGAATCGAGGCGCGGCCACCCGACAGGGATGTACCGCCGATGACGGCCGCGGCGATGACGTTGAGCTCCATGCCCACGCCCTCAGCGGGCTGAACGAGGCCACCACGGGCCGAGTAGAGGACCGCGCCGACGGCCATGAAGGCGCCTGCAACGACATAGATGATGATCTTCCACATGCGCACGTTGACGCCCGACAGGCGCGTGGCTTCCTCGTTGGAACCGATCGCAAGGGCGTAGCGGCCCAGCAGTGTCTTGTTCATGAGGAAGGTCGCCAGGACCGTCAGGACCAGGAAGATGACGATCGAGTTGGCCACGCCGGGGATCAGCTTGCCGGCAGCGATGAACTTGTAGCCGGGGTTGGCGATCGTGATGGAGGACTTGTTCGAGATGATCAGCGCGAGGCCTCGGGCGACCATCATCATGGCCAGCGTCGCGATGAAGGGAGGCAGGCCCAGGATCGACACGTTCAAGCCGTTGATCAGGCCGATCGCCATGCCGACAAGAAGCGTCAGGAGAAGGCCAAGGCCCAGCGGCAGGTTCATCCTGTCGCCCGCCAGGAAGACGCCCGCCATGACGGCGACGAGGCTCAGGCCCGTACCGACGGACAGGTCAATGCCCGAGGTCGCGATGACGAAGGTCGCGCCGAGCGCCATGACGCCCGTGAACGCCGACTGCAGGACGATGTCCAGGTAGACGTTGACAGTTGCAAAAGCAAATTTCGGCACTGCGACACTGAAGAATGCCAAGACCACGAACAGGGCAACTGTGACGAGCAGCAGCTGCATGTTCCTCTTCAGGAAGGCCGCGACAGGCGACGGCGCCTCGAGGCCCTTGTTGTCGACGACGGTGCTCACGCGTTTACTCCGTTCGCTTCTTCCTGGCCGACGGTGGCCAGTTCCATGATGTTTTCTTGGGTGGCTTCCTCATTGTCGAGGGTGCCAATGATGCGGCCGTGGGCCATGACGGCGATGCGGTTCGCCAGACGCAGGACCTCGGGCAGCTCCGAGGAGATGACGATGATCGCCTTGCCCTCCTTGGCCAGGTTTTCCAGCAGGGTGTAGATCTCGTCCTTCGCGCCCACGTCGATGCCGCGGGTGGGCTCGTCGAAGATCAGAATGTCCGTGTCGCGCTCAAGCCACTTGGCCACGACGACCTTCTGCTGGTTACCGCCCGACAGGCTGCGGACCTCGACGTCAACGCTCGGGGTGCGCGTGCGCAGCTTCGCCACGTAGTCCTGGGCGACTGCGCGCAGCTTGTTGGTTGCGACGACCGACGCCTTCGTGAAGTGGCTCATAGCGGCCAGGCCCGTGTTGAAGGAGATGTCCTTGTCCAGGAGCAGGCCGAACTGCTTGCGGTCCTCGGACAGGTAGCCAATGCCGTTCTTGACCGCATCCGACGCGCTCTTGATCGACACCTTCTTGCCGTGGACGTAGACCTCGCCTTCCGTGTGAGGGTCCGCGCCAAACAGCGCGCGGGCAACCTCGGTGCGGCCGGCGCCAACCAGGCCAGCAAAACCGAAGATCTCGCCCTTCTTCACCTCGAAGGAGACGTCGTGAACGGCCTTGACGGTCGAGAGATGCTCGACGCGCAGGACGGGCTCGTCCGACAGCGGCTTGGTGGTGGGGCGCGCGTCGGCGGGAACCTCGCGGCCGACCATCAGCTTGACGACCTCGCGCATGGGCGTGGTGGCCGTGTCGACCGTGCCGACGTACTTGCCGTCGCGCAGCACCGAGATGCGGTTCGTCAGCTCGGTGAGCTCGGGCATGCGGTGCGTGATGAAGATCAGACCCGTCGTCGGGCAGACGAAGTCTCGCACCAGCTCAAACAGCGACTCGGTCTCGGTCGTGGTCAGAGGAGCCGTGGGCTCGTCCATGACCAGGATCTTCGAGTTGAAGGAGAGGGCGCGGGCGATCTCGACCATCTGCAGGCGGGCGACCGGCAGGTCGCGGCAGTGGGCGGTCGGGTCGATCTTCATGTTGAGGCGCTCGAACAGCTCGTATGCGTCGCGCACCATCTTGCGATCATCGATGTAGGACCACTTCGAAGAACCCGGACGGCCGAGGTACAGGTTCTGGGCGACCGTCAGGTCGGGAACGATGTTGAGTTCCTGGTGGATAATCGACAGACCCAGATCGCGGGCATGATCCGGCGACTGGATGTCAACTTGCTCGCCCTGCAGCCAGATTTCTCCGCCCGGGTCCGCCTTGTGGATACCGGTGAGTACCTTCATGAGCGTGGACTTGCCCGCTCCGTTCTCACCGCAGAGACCCAAGACTTCACCGGGGCGAAGGTCGAGGTCCACGTCGGACAGCGCCTTCACGCCGGGGAACGTCTTTGAGATCCCCTTTAGCTCTAGTAAGTTCGTCACTTCTCACCCCTTGGGTACCAGTAACTTCTCTGTTTCTGGAGTTTGCTCCCCCGGCGTCGTTAACGCTAACGGTAACGGGTCCGAGAGAACGCCCTCTTCGGCGTCCCCTTAAGAGTAAGTGATCTGATGACTCTTCGCGAGTCAAATGATGGCTCACGTAACCGAATCGAAATTTAATCGACAGTCGATATTCCTGACAATTCCGCGCTTTTCCCCAGCTCTGCAACCACGGCTTGCGCGACACCGTCGAGCCAGCCCTGATCAACAACGCACGTGTTCAGCGCCACTTTTGCCCGCTCACGATCGTGAGGGATACCCTCCCGCTTCCACTCATCAATACCCTCACCACGTACGGTTGTCGGAAAAGTTCCGTGAACGTTCACGACTCGCCACCACGGAACGCCACCGCCCCAGTCATGCATGATGCGGCCGACAACGCGCGGGCCGGTCCCCACCGCGCGCGCGATCATCCCGTAGGTCGCCACCCGGCCCGGCGGAATCTCCTCCACAACGCGCAGCACCGCCTCAACCAGTTCCTCGCGCACAACCCCTCTCCTCTCGCGCCGATCCCGACAACGCAGCCACGGCCTCGTCCCCCGGGCCCGGGCGCACCCACGGCAGGCGCGCCCGGAGCACGCACCTAGGGGTGAACCTTCGACGGCGAGGACACCATCAGGCCGGTCGCACCGGCCGCGAGCGCCTGCTTGGCCTGCCCAGGATTCGTGATGATGTGCGCGATCGTCGGGCGCTTGGCCGCCTTGAGCGCGCTCCACACCTCCGGGCGCGCGTTCCACTCCATCCCCAGCACATCCCACTGCGAGAGCGTCACCGACGCCAGCTCGTTGGGGTAGAGCATCGCCATCGTCATATACCCGCGGGCCTTCGCGCGAGCCGAGCTCGTACCCTTCGCGAACGTCTTCCACAGGACGCGACGCTCAGGGTGACCGCCGAACGCCCGGTGCAGGTACTCGAAGAGCTCGGCCTCCGCGGCCAAGTCCCCCTTGTTCTTCTGGTCCTGGGACGACGTCGTCTTATGGTCGATCGCGAGCACCACGTTGGAGGGAATTCGCTCCACGATGTCGCTCAGGCGCAAGAACGGGCCCGAGGCCTGACGCAGCTTACTGAGCGTCGACCACGGAGTGTTCCAAATCTGATAGTCCGTCCCCGGCACGGTGCGCGTCGTCTTCCAATCGTGGATCGCCACGAACTCGCCGGAGGCGCAGCGGCGCACCGAGACCTCCAACGCCTTGAAACCCGCGCGCAACGACGCATCCAGCCCCTGGCGCGTGTTCTCGGGAAACTCCGTCCCACCCATTCTGTGGGCAATGTAGAACGGGCGACCGGCCAGGAGCCTTTTGACATAGTGCGGGCCGAGGGCATCCACCTCCTGATCCACCGCCGTCTCAGTCCCCATCGTGACGTCGCTGATCGATTCGTGTGCCATGCGTGCTTTCCTTTCGAATTGTTGGCGCATCTGCCAGGCCGGTTCCAGCTAGCGGCTCGCCCGGCCTTGACCGAAGCGAACACCCGGACCGCCGGAGCATCAACGCACCTGGAAACGACAGTGAATTATAGGCCCGAGTCGTTTGTCAGGTCCCAGCCTGGCAGCGATTGCGTCTTGACAGATGCGCGCCATCTCGCCTCATTGCCGAGGCGTGCCCGGGTTGGGCAATCAGGCGCGCGGATCGTCCGGCAGTTCAATCATCTTCGCCACCGCCCACAGCACTGCCTTGGGGTCCACCGGCACAACCGCCAGGTCCGTGGGCTCAATCCGATCGAAGCCAGCGTCCGGCCCCTCGGCCGAGGAATCCGATCCAGAGAAGTCGGCCATGGCCTCGTCCCGGGGAGCGGCGGGCTCCCCCACCGTCGCCACCCCGAGCGCGTTGCCGACCTGATAGGTCATGCCCGCGACGTCGAGTACCCTCAGCTCCGAGTCCGCGGCGTCCCAGCCGGCGCTCTCACGCGAACACGAAAAGGTCAACGCGTGGAAATCCCCCGCGCGCAACGCGTCTCCCAGGGGCGATCCGACCGGGGAGACCACGGACAGGTCCATGAGCTCGCGGAACGTGCGCGTCAGCGGCCGCTGCCCCATCAGCATCGCCTTCTCCGGCAGCCACCGCAGCCCGTCCACCACGCCCGTGCGCGGCCCCAGCCGCGTGTACCCGCGTACAAAGCCAACGATCTCGCTGGGGAGGATCTCGTCGACCTTCACGGAGCGGTTGGTGTGCAGCTCGACCAGGGCACGCTCGTCATTGAACCACACGCGCATGAGACGAGGCCTGCGCCAGCCACGCGAATGAACCGCCCACACGTCCAGGCGGCGCGACGCCCACGCGCGCGGCGACGCGGCCCAGACGGCCTCCGGGCCGTGTGTCATCTCCTCTTCGAGGCTCAGATAGCGCCGCCGTTCGAGCGTGACCTTGCCGAGGTGGCGGGCCGTGAAACGCGGCGGGAAGGGCTCGCCGGGATCGGGACTGCCCCACAGCTGCTCCACCGTCACAAGCCGATCCCGGTCCCGGGGGCCGCGAGGCGTCTCCTGCCAGCGCCGCCACGCCTGCGCGAGCGTGCTGTAACGCTCCTGGAGCGCCGCGGTGCGCGCCTCGTCGGGAGGCTCGATGCCGCGCGGCCTCACGTCGGGCCTCTTGCCCGCATCCGGGCGCGTGAGGACGTGAGCGCCGTAAGCGAAAAGGGGGTTAAGGGTCAAAA
>NZ_JAPWAG010000033.1:0-23013 GCF_041432775.1 Pauljensenia sp. 20925_1_34
GTTAACCCCACAAGTGGCAGCCCGGGCAAGCCGTCCACACCGCCACCTAAAGGGCCCGCGACGCTGGCCCTTCCAAGCAACCACTCGGGGGGTTTTGCGACCATAGACCCCCGACACGCCGACGACACGCCGCAACGCAGCGCCTATGGTAGCAATTCCCCCCAAGCCACCAACGAAAACAAGCCACACCACCAGGACAACTGGACAAGGATGTCGAACACGACCCACGCCACCACACCACCTCATACATCGGCAACAGCCTCACCCACTGAAACACCCCAAACACTCCATGTCACCCAGATTCCACCGAGGTGGACTGCACTTTGAGCAACCACACGGGAGATTTAGAACCATAGACCCCTCCACGGGCACGCGACGCTGGCCCATCCAAGCAAGCTCTCGGGGGGTTTTGCGACCATAGACCCCCGACACGCCGGCGACACGCCGCAAGGCAGCGCCTATGGTAGTAATTCCCCCCAAGCCACCAACGAACACAAGCCACACCACCAGGACAACTGGACAAGGATGTCGAACACGACCCACGCCACCACACCACCTCAGACATCGGCAACAGCCTCACCCACTGAAACACCCCAAACACCCCATGTCACCCACATTCCACCGAGGTGGACTGCACTTTGAGCAACCGCGCGGGGGGTTTTGCGACCATAGATCCCCGACACGCCGGCGACACGCCGCAAAGCAGCGCCTATGGTAGCAATTCCCCCCAAGCCACCAACGAAAACAAGCCACACCACCAGGACAACTGGACAAGGATATCGAACACGACCAACACAGCCACCTAAAGGACCCACCTGCGCACAGACGGGCCACCGCTCCCCCATCAACCCAACCACCACGCCCAAACCGTAGTCCACTACACCCCAAACACCCCGTATCACCGAAGTGGACTGCACTTTGAGCAAGCACGCGGGGGGTTTTGCGACCATAGACCACCGACACGCCGACGACACGCCGCAACGCAGCGCCTATGGTAGCAATTCCCCCCAAGCCGCCAACGAAGACGCAACCGCGCAACCGCGCAACCGCGCAACCACGCGCAGGTGGAACACCGCGCGGGTATAGCAAAAGGGGCCGGCATCAGCCGACCCCTTGCGCGAGTGCCCTCACTCATCCATGAGGGACACCTTGATGCCGCCCACCAGCGAGGCGACGACGTTGTAGAGCATGGCTCCCAGCGTCGACAGGGCGGTGAGCAGGATGACGTTGATGACCGCGACGATGGTCGCGTAGGAGATGACGCGCGGCAGGCGGGCGTAGTCCAGCAGGTCGGCGTAGCGGCCGGCGCCCATGGTCTTGAGGAATTCCTCAATCTGGCTGAAGACGTGCATGGCGTCGACCATGAGCCACAGGACGATCGTGGCGACGACCATTGCGATTCCCAGGGCAACGGACAGAAGGAAAGACACCTTCATGACGGTCCACGCGTCGATACGCGCGATCGCCAGGTCTACTCGGCGGGGAGCGTCTGTGCGGGCGCTCGTGACGTGGTCGCTCATGGGATTCCTTCCAGGTCGCACTTCCTACAGGCCAGGCTACCGCATCGCTGGGCCCCGGCGCACAGTCCGCGCCGCTTTGGAATGTTGATCACGGGACGAGGCCGACCCTCGTCCCGTGATCATTGTTCACTTCTCGGTGGTGTTGACCCCTGCGCCGCCTTCGGTGGGTGAATCCTCACCGGAGGGGGAGTCTTCACCGGAGGGGGAGTCGGCCTCGGGCGTCTCGGATTCTTCGTCGTCGCCGGATTCGGGGTTGCGGGTGATCGCGATGATGCGGTCGCCTTCGTCGGGGCGGGCGAAGATGACGCCCATGGTGTTGCGGGCGGTGGGTCGCACGTCGGAGGCGTTGACCTGGACGAGCTTGCCGGAGGAGGTGATGACCATGACGTCTTCATCGGGGCGCACGACGAGGGCGCCAACGAGGCCGCCGCGTTCGTCGACGAGTTTGCCGACGCGCACGCCGAGGGTGCCGCGCGACTTGGTCGGGTATTCCTCGACGGGGGTGCGCTTGGCGTAGCCGGAGTCGGTGACGATGAGCAGGTCGGTGCCTTCGCGCGGGACTTCCATGCTGAGTAGTTCGTCGTCGCCGCGGAACTTCATGCCGCGCACGCCGGAGGTGGAGCGGCCCATGGAGCGCAGCTGCTCGTCGGTGGCAGTGAAGCGCACGGCCTGGCCGTCGCGGGAGACGAGGATGAGGTCCTCGTCGGCCATGATGATCTGTGCGGAGACGAGCTCGTCGGGCTTGCCGTCTTCGTCTTCGCGCAGGTTGATGGCGATGATGCCGCCGGAGCGGGGCGAGTTGTACAGGCTGAGCGGTGTCTTCTTGACGAGGCCTCGCTTGGTTGCCAGGACAAGGAAGTCCGCGTCCTCGTAGGTGCGGATCGCGAGGACCTGCGCGATGTGCTCGTCGGGCTGGAAGGCCAGCAGGTTGGCGACGTGCTGGCCCTTGGCGTCGCGGCCGCCTTCGGGGATCTCGTAGGCCTTGGCGCGGTAGACGCGGCCGAGGTTGGTGAAGAAGAGCAGCCAGTTGTGCGTGGTGGTGACGAAGAAGTGTTCGACCACGTCGTCGCCGCGCAGCTGGGTGCCGCGCACGCCCTTGCCGCCGCGCTTTTGCGAGCGGTAGTTGTCGGTGCGGGTGCGCTTGGCGAAGCCGTCGCGGGTGATGGTGACGACGACGTCTTCTTCGGGGATGAGGTCTTCCATCGACATTTCCCCGTCGAAGGGGAGGATGCGGGTGCGGCGCTCGTCGCCGAACTTGTCGACGATCTCGGACAGTTCGGCGGAGATGATGGCGCGCTGGCGCTCGGGCTTGGCGAGGATGTCGTTGAGGTCGTCGACGCGGGCCTTGAGTTCGCGGTGCTCGTCCATGATCTTCTGGCGCTCGAGGGCGGCCAGGCGGCGCAGCTGGAGGGCCAGGATGGCGTCGGCCTGGATGGTGTCGACGTCGAGGAGTTCGATCAGCCCGGCGCGGGCCTCGTCAACGGTGGGGGAGCGGCGGATGAGGGCGATGACCTCGTCAAGGGCATCGAGGGCCTTGAGGTAGCCTTCGAGGATGTGCAGGCGTTCGAGGGCCTTGCGCAGGCGGAACTTCGTGCGGCGCACGATGACGTCCATCTGATGGCTGATCCAGTGGCGGACGAAGCCGTCGATGGACAGGGTGCGGGGCACGCCGTCGACGAGCGCGAGCATGTTGGCGGAGAAGTTCTCCTGCAGGCTGGTGCGCTTGTAGAGGTTGTTGAGGACGACCTTGGCGACGGCGTCACGCTTGAGGACGATGACGAGGCGCTGGCCGGTTCGGCCCGAGGTTTCGTCGCGGATGTCGGCGATGCCGCCGATTGCACCGTCGCGCACGAGCTGGGCGATCTTGTCGGCGAGGTTGTCGGGGTTGACCTGGTAGGGCAGCTCGGTGACAACGAGGCACTGGCGACCCTGGATTTCCTCAACGTTAACGACGGCGCGCTGGGTGATGGAGCCGCGGCCGGTGCGGTAGGCGTCTTCGATGCCTTTGTGGCCCAGGATGGTGGCGCCGGTGGGGAAGTCGGGGCCGGGGATCAGCTTGAGGAGTGCTTCGAGGAGTTCTTCGCGCGAGGCCTCGGGGTTGTCGAGCGCCCACTGGACGCCGCGCGCGAGTTCGCGCAGGTTGTGCGGCGGGATGCGCGTGGCCATGCCGACGGCGATGCCTTCGGAGCCGTTGGCCAGGAGGTTGGGGAAGCGCGCGGGCAGGATGGTGGGTTCCTGGTTGCGGCCGTCGTAGTTGTCCTGGAAATCGACGCATTCTTCGTCGATGTCGCGGACCATTTCCATGGCCAGGGGTGCCATCTTGCACTCGGTGTAACGGGGGGCGGCGGGGCCCAGGTTGCCGGGGGTGCCGAAGTTACCCTGGCCGGCGACGAGGGGGTAGCGCAGCGACCAGGGCTGCACGAGGCGCGCGAGGGCGTCGTAGATCGCGGCGTCGCCGTGGGGGTGGTAGTTACCCATGACCTCGCCGACGACGCGGGAGGACTTGGAGAAGGAGGAGGTGGGACGGTAGCCGCCGTCGTACATGGCGTACAGGACGCGGCGGTGGACGGGCTTGAGGCCGTCGCGCACGTCGGGCAGGGCGCGCCCGACGATGACGCTCATCGCGTAGTCGAGGTAGGAGCGCTGCATTTCTTTTTGCAGGTCGACCTGGCGGATGCGCTCGGTGTCCGAGATGTGCCGCGCGTCGGTAGTGGGCTCGTCGCTCACGAGTGTTCCTTACGTTGTGTCTGCTCGATCAGGCCCGCTGCCCGGGACGAGGCCTGGGCTGGGCTGGTCGTGGGGTGTCTCAGATGTCGAGGAAGCGCACGTCGGTGGCGTTGCGCTGGATGAACGTGCGGCGTCGGTCGACGTCGTCGCCCATGAGGATCGTGAAGGTTTCGTCGGCGTCTGCGGCCTCGTCGAGGGTGACCTGTTTGAGGATGCGGCGCTCCGGATCCATGGTGGTCTCCCACAGTTCGTGGTCGTTCATTTCGCCGAGGCCCTTGTAGCGCTGGATGCCGCCTTCCTTGGGCAGTCGGCGGTTTACGGCGGCGCCGGCGGCGAGGAGCTTGTCGCGTTCCTTGTCGGAGTAGGCGAACTCGTGTTCGGCGTTGGTCCACTTGATGCGGTACAGCGGGGGCATGGCGATGAAGGTGTGGCCGCCCTCGATGAGGGGTCGCATGTAGCGGAAGAGGAGGGTGAGCAGCAGCGTGGCGATGTGCTGGCCGTCGACGTCGGCGTCGGCCATGATGACGATCTTGCCGTAGCGCAGCTTGGAGATGTCGAAGTCTTCGCCGATGCCGGTCCCGAAGGCAGTGATGAGGGAGCGGATCGTGTCGGAGGACAGGGCGCGGTCCAGGCGGGCCTTTTCGACATTGAGGATCTTGCCGCGGATGGGCAGGATGGCCTGGCGTTCGGGGTCGCGGCCGCCGACGGCGGAGCCGCCTGCGGAGTCGCCCTCGACGATGAAGATTTCGCACTCGGAGGGGGTGCGCGAGGAGCAGTCGCGCAGCTTGCCGGGCATGGAGGCGGATTCGAGGACGCCCTTGCGGCGCGTGGCCTCGCGGGCCTTGCGGGCGGCGACGCGGGCTGCCTGGGCGGCCTGGCCCTTGTTGATGATGGCCTTGGCGTCGGCGGGGTGGGCGTCGAGCCAGTCGGTGAGCTTGGAGTAGACCTGCTGCTGAACGAAGGTTCGCGCTTCGGTGTTGCCCAGCTTGGTCTTGGTCTGGCCTTCGAACTGCGGCTCGGTGAGCTTGATGGAGATGACGGCGGTCAGGCCTTCGCGCACGTCGTCGCCGGTGAGGTTGTCGTCCTTGTCGCGGATGATGCCCTTGTCGCGGCCGTAGCGGTTGACGAGGGAGGTCAGCGCGGTGCGGAAGCCTTCCTCGTGCATGCCGCCTTCGGTCGTGTTGATGGTGTTGGCGAAGGTGTGGACGGAGGAGGAGTAGGCGGTGGTCCACTGCATGGCGATTTCGACACTCATGGTGCCTTCGTCGTTTTCGGCTTCGAAGTCGATGATCTCGTTGTTGATCGTGTCGGACTTCTTCGCGGAGTCGAGGTATTCGACGTAGTCGCGCAGGCCGTGCTCGTAGCGGTACGAGACGGTGCGGTGACCCTTGGTCTTCTTGTCCGAGGCCTCCTCGCCGCCGGCGATTTCGTCGCCTTCGTCGGTGGCGAATTCGCGCTCGTCGGTCAGGGTAATACGCAGGCCCTTGTTGAGGAAGGCCATCTGCTGGAAGCGCTGGCGCAGGGTTTCGAAGTCGAATTCGACGGTTTCGAAGATCTCGGGGTCCGGGTAGAAGACCTGGGTGGTGCCGGTTTCGTCGGTGGCTTCGCCGCGTTCGAGGGGGGTGATGGGCGTGCCACCGTTGGCAAACGACATGCGCCACACGTATCCCTGGCGGCGGATTTCGGTGTTGACACGGGTAGACAGGGCGTTGACGACGGAGATGCCGACGCCGTGCAGGCCGCCGGAGACGGCGTAGCCGCCGCCGCCGAACTTGCCGCCGGCGTGCAGGATCGTCATGACGACCTCGACGGTGGGCTTGTGCTCGGTGGGGTGCTCGTCGACGGGGATGCCGCGGCCGTTGTCGACGACCTTGATGCCGCCGTCTGCCTGGATGGTGACCTCAATGTGGTCCGCGTAGCCGGCCAGGGCCTCGTCGACGGAGTTGTCGACGACCTCGTAGACGAGGTGGTGCAGGCCGCGTTCGCCGGTCGAGCCGATGTACATGCCCGGGCGCTTGCGTACGGCTTCCAGGCCTTCGAGGACGGTGATGTCCGATGCGCCGTAGGACTGCTCGCCTTCAGCGGTCTTCTCGTTGTCAGCCACGTGGCTCCCCTCGCATTGCGCGAAAAATAGATGTTTAACCTTGTAGATTCTACCAAAAATGGGGCTTGTACCCGGGATTGACAGACCCGGAGGGTTACTTTACAAACTGTGAGATTGCAACGAAATAGTGACTGTGATCAGTCGCATTGCGGCTGTTGCTGTGTGCGCATGACACGGGGCCGCCCTCCCGGGTGGGAGGGCGGCCCCGTCGCGCTCATGGGCGCTGAGATGACTGTGAGCTAACGGCGCGTCCGTTTGGGCGCCGAAGGACTCGTGTCAGGCACTCGTTGCAGCGCCGATCACGGCTGCCAGTACCAGTCCGGGATGTCTGCATCCCAGTTGTCAAAGTCGGTCGTCTTGAAGGTGACAACCTCGTTGGGGTAGGGGAGCTTGTAGGCCTTCTGGAAGGTCTTGGTCTGGCCGACGGGCACATTCACGAAGATGGAGGAGTCGTAGCCAGCGGGCTCCTTGCCCTTGGCGTAGTAGGCGGGGCGCATGTCAATACCCTTCTGCTTGAGAGAAGGGGTGTTGAACAAGTCGGACTGCTCCTCATTGGAGTTGTTGGTCATCGAGTAGGTAACGACGATGGTGTCGGAACCTTCCTTATCGGCGGGGCCCTTTTCGATCTTCGTGATCTCCATGTGCACGCCCGACGACAGATCGACGGAGTAGCTGCCGTTCTGGTGGGCATTGTTCGGGTTCGGCACGCCGGTCGGACCCGTTGTCGGCTTGCTAGTCGCGGAGCTCGGGCTGGGAGCCGGAGCCGAGGTGCTCGGGCTGGGGTCCGTGGTGGCCGAGGTGGTGGTGTCGTCAGCGTCCGGCTCTTCCTCATCCTCACTGCTCATAAAGAAGTAGAGACCCACAGCGACGAGGATGAGTACCAGGACGCCCGCGATGCCGCCGATGATCAGCGGAAGCTTCGACTTCGGCTCCTCGGGCGTCATGCCGGCCCCGTACTGAGCGGGGTACTGGTCCATGTAACCATTGGACATTTGCTGGGTCTGGTCCACGTAGCCGCCCTGCGCGTATGCGTTCGGGTCAGCCTGGCCGTAAGACTGCTGCGAACCAGGGAAACCACCCTGGCCATTTCCCTGGTTCCAGGGATCCTGGCCCCCGGGAGCGTACGGGTTACTCATAGTGACTCCTCATAGAAATCGCACTGGTGTGCGGGATGACATTTGGAAGCGTAGCAAAATCTGACCGAAATGTGGAGTGCTGCTGACACACTTCCATCTGTCGAACAGTGCCTTGCGCGCGCTTCCGCGCCTATTGAGCCCTATCGATCAACCCGGAGACCCTGTCGTCATAAGGGGCGCGGGGCTCAGGATGTGATCGATTGAACGTCAACAGAACAGGATAGCGCCTTTGTCACATCGCCCTCAAGGGGCAATATAGTGATGCGCACCATAGTTTCAGGGTGTTCCTCGTTGCTTTAGGCGGGGCACAACACCCATTCGTCGGTAATGTTCGCCCTACTCCACTGCCTGAACACGACTGGCTCGTCCGGGTACAGGTACTTGACGGCGACCGTGACCTGCCGAATCTCTCCCGGCTTCATTATGTCGTTGGAGGCGGAATCGCTCTCTCGCCGAGACTCGTTGTCTTCCTCCTCGAAGCGAGCCGAACCGAAATAGGTTCCCTTCTGACTCATGGTGGGCTGAAACTCGTGGGGGTATTTGGACGTTCCGGACGTGTTCGTGATGGTGAATGTCAGCACCAGCGTCTGCGCACCATCGTCGTCGACCGGGCCACGCTCAGCGGAATCGAGTGTGACGTGCCCCAGGTTGTCGGGCAGATCCCGGGAATATTGGCCGGTCGAACATTGGTCCAGGCCCGGAGGTTCTTGCGTCGTTGAGCGGATGATAAAGATTCCCGACGCGAAGCCGCCGATGAAGAAAAGAAGGAGCACGGCAGCGGCGCCAACGAGAAGCTTTGTCGTGTTTTTGCGCCTCAGTTGGCGAGCTAGCTCGGGGGTGACCGGCTTGTAGGTTCCGGTATTGCCCAAGCCGCTGGATCCTTGCGGCATCATCGGATTGTCCATCATGTGTCCTTCACTCATCGTTCGCGCGCCGCACTAGGACGGCTGCCAGGTCCACGTGGACAGCTCGTCGCCGTCCCAGCCGAATCTGACGGGGTCACCCACATATATGTACTTGAAGGCGAGCGTGCCGGTCACGCTCTGGCCAGGTGAGACGGAGTCGATGCCGACCGTGTCATGAAAGTCGGCTGGTGCGCCCATGTTGGTCGTCACATAGGCGTAACCCAACGGGGTTCCCTTTTGAGACAGTCCCGGAATGTACTCGTGAAACTTGCGGTCCTCGTCGGTGTTGTTCACGACCGTGACATCAACGAGGAGCGTCTGGGCGCCATCTGCGTCGAGGGGCCCGAGACGGAAGTTGTTGCATGTCACGTGGAGCGTGTTGTCGTACAGGTCCAGCGTGTACTCCCCGGAGTTGGACTGAGCCTGTGACGAGTCCATGTGTCGCCATGGCGATTGATACGTGAACCCGGCATACATTCCAGCGCCGAAGAGTGGAATGACTGAGAGGACGGTAATTGTAACGACGACGATCTGTGTGACGAGGGGTACGCTCGTGCGCGGCGTCATGATGGGGGGTGGTCCGAGGTAGTACGAGGGGTATCCGCCCCCGTGCATCATCGGATATCCGCCGGTCGGTGGCACCGGCTGGTACCCGCCCTGACCAGGGCCATACTGGGTTGGCGGTCTGTGCATGTTGCTCATCTCGCTCCTCGTCGTTCCTCCGTTGGAAGGGCTACGTGAAGAAGCCTAGCAAAGGATGGCCGACCGTAAAAAGGGCCACCTTCCGGGTCTACCCGTAGTCCGCCCGGGGTCCCCGGCCTCGTACCACGTAGGGGCCCTTCTTCCAGGAGGGGGCGACGGGCCCCAGGATGACGAGCTGTTCGACGACGCCGGAGCCGACTTCCTCGGCGATGCGTCGCTCAATCGTGGGCAGGAGGAGCTGGAGCTGTTTGGCCCAGGCGGTGGAGTCGGTGCGCACCACGAGCTTGTGTCCCTCGAAGGTCTCGATGCGCGCGTGCTCGGCGACCTGAGGTCCGACGATGGCGCTCCACGAGGCGATGATGGACCCCATTTTCGTGGGTGTGTCCCACTCGCGGGCCTTGATCGTGCGCGCGAGGATCGCCCCCAGGGAGTTGGCCCGCCGGTAGCGCGGGCGCATGGCGGCCATGCCGGGGGAGCGGCTCCACGAGGCGCCGGTACCCTCCAGGGCTTGGCGCAGCGCGGCGAGGTCGCCTTCGGGGTCCTCGTCGGTGGACGAGGCCGGGGCCGGCACCCCGTTCGCGTGGCGGTAGGCGGCGGCGCGGGCGGCGGCGCGCGCCTGGGCGCCATCGGCGTCGTCCGCGGCGAGCCGGCCGAGCCCGTCGGTTTCGATGGCCGCGTATTCGCTGGAGCCGTCGAGGCTGCGGCGTGGCCGTGTTTCGTCGAGTCCCCAGGAGGGCAGGGTGGAGCGCGTGTAGCCCAGGTTTCGGGCGACGCGCTGGGCGCGTTCGAGGGCGCGCACGACGAACTCGTCGGAGTCTTCCTCGGGGCCGAGGCCGTCCGTGCTGTCCGGGTCGAGGCTCGCGTTGTCGCCGCCCAGGTTTGACGCGGGAGACGAGCCCTCGCGCTCACTCATGGTCGGCCTCGTCGATGACGGTTCCGAGCTCGGGGTCGAGGCGCACGTGCAGGGCGTGGTGGTCGAGGGAGGGCGGCAGGTCGCCGGCGACCGCGCAGGTGACGATGATCTGTTCGGCTTTCGAGGCCAGGGCGGCCAGGCCGGCGCGGCGGGAGGAGTCGAGTTCGGCGAAGACGTCGTCGAGGATGAGGATCGGGGTGTCGCCGTCGTCGCTGAGCAGCTCGAAGGCGCCCAGGCGCAGGGCGAGGGCGACCGACCAGGATTCGCCGTGGGAGGCGTATCCCTTGACGGGCATCGAGCCGAGGCTGAGGGTCAGGTCGTCGCGGTGGGCGCCCACGAGGTTGACGCCGCGCTCGGTTTCCTTCTCGCGCACAGACGTTAGGGCGGCGAGCATCCGCTGCGTTTGCGCCTCGACGTCGGTCAGGTCGGCGGTGGCCGGGTTGTCGGGGTCCGTGCCGATAACGCGGTCGACCGAGGCGTCGAAGGACAGGCGCAGGTGGCGCGGCGAATCGGCCACGTCGTCATAGGAGCGGGCCGCCGGCTCGGTCAACTCGTGGGCAATTCGCGCGCGGGTCGCGGTGATGCGCGCCGATAGGGCGGCGAACTGCTGGTCCCACACCTCGAGCGTCGACAGGTCGGGGCGGGCGCCTCGCCGGATCGAGGCCTGGGCGGCCTTCATGAGGGCGGCGCGCTGGCGGGCGACCCGGTCGAAGTCGGAGCGTACCGAGGCGTGGATGGGGGAGAGCTGGGTAGCCAGGTCGTCCAGGAAGGATCGGCGCACCGACGGGTCGCCGCGCACGAGAGACAGATCCTCGGGGGCGAACACGACCGTGCGCACGATGCCCAGAATCTCGCGGGGCTTGACCTGCGCGCGGTTGATGCGCGCCCGGTTGGCCTTGCCGCGCACGATCTCCAGCTCGATGACCTGCTCACGGCCCTGCGCCACCACCCGCGCGCGGATAACGGCGCCACCCGGGGCGGCCTCGGCCTCGTCGATGGGGATTCGCACGAGCGCGCCCTCCGCGCCGACCCTGTGCGACGAGAACGTGGACAGGTAGGCGAGCCCCTCGACGAGGTTCGTCTTGCCCTGACCGTTCGCGCCCACCAGGACCGTGGGGCCGGCGGGCAGCTCGACGACCCCATGCTTCCACGAGCGGAAGTCGTCGAGGGCCAGGTGGGAGACGCGCACGTCAGATGCCGAAGCGGATGGGCATCAGCAGGTAACGGAACTGCGTGACCTCGCCCTCGTCGGCCTTCTTCTGGCCGGTGATGACGGCCGGCTTCGTGGGGTGCGTGAAGCCGAAGCGCACGTAGTCGGTGTCCAGGACCTGCAGGCCGTCGATGAGGAACTGCGGGTTGAAGGCGGTGGAGATGTCGTCGCCGTGCAGCGTCGCCTCGATGGCCTCGGAGGCCTGCGCGTTGTCGCCCTGGCCGGCCTCGAGGACCAGCTGGCCGTCGGTGAAGGCCAGGCGCACGGAGGTTTTGCGCTCGGCGACCAGCGACATGCGCTTGACGGCCTCGAGCAGGGCGTGGCGGTCGACGACGGCCTGGATCGGCGTTGATTCGGGGAAGAGGCGACGCACGGCGGGGTAGTCGCCGTCCATGAGGGTCGAGGTGGTACGGCGTCCCTGGGCGGTAAAACCGATGAGGGACGAGGCGCCGGGCTGGGATTCGCCGGAGAGGCCGACCTCGACCTTGGCGCCCGAGGTCATCGACTTGGCGACGTCCTGGAGGATGCGGGCCTTGACAAGGGCAACCTCTTCGATCGAGGTGTCGGTGGGCTCCCAATCGAGCTCTCGCATCGCGAGGCGGTAGCGGTCGGTAGCCAGCAGCGTGATCGCCGGGCCGTTGATCTCGATGCGAACACCCGTCAGCAGGGGCAGGGTGTCGTCGCGCGACGCGGCGATCGACACCTGAGAGACGGCCTGGGACAGCGTGGAGGAGTCGATCGCGCCGATGCCCTTGGGCTGGGCGGGAAGCAGCGGGTACTCGTCGAGAGGCATGACCGCGAGCGTGAAGTGCGAGGATCCGCAGACCAGGTTCACCTTCTGGCCGTCAAGCTCGACAGACACGGGCTTGGAGGGCAGCGACTTGGAGATGTCGGCCAGGAGGCGTCCGGACACCAGGACCTCGCCGGCCTCGTCGACGGTGGCGGGGATGTGCGAGTTCGCGGAGACCTCGTAGTCGAAAGAAGACAGGGTCAGCTCGTCGCCTTCAGCCTTGATGCGCACGCCGGCCAGGATCGGCGACGCCGGGCGCACGGGGAGCGCGCGAGCGGTCCACGACACTGCTTCGGCCAGAACATCGCGGGCGACGGTGAACTTCATAGCTGCCTCCAAAACACAAAACGGAACGAGAACTACTTTACCCACAAGTGTGCCCACGTGGGGCGCAACCGAAGGCTTGGCACTCGCGCCGTCAACGCCTCACCGGCGCTGTTGTTGGACGGAAACCTGTGAAAAAAATTTTGTCATTCGACTCTCCCTCCATCATAAGGGTTGTGAGTTCTGTGGATAACTCATTTTTTCGTTGGGAAGTCTTGAAATTACATCTGTGTAATGAGGTGGACGAATCTGTGCACTACGCACGTGGACATGTGGACGGGCGAAATAACAAGTTTTCGTCATTCACAAAGACCGCTGTTTTCTCCACAGGGTTTGCCTGTTCATCCACGCGCTGTCCACAGATCCTGTGAACGGGGCGCGGGCGCCGACTTTCGTCAGCGCCCGCGCGGGTTTCACGACTCCCTGGCCTTCTGCTTGATGCGATTTGTAAGCTCGGACACGTGGTTGAAGGTTTCGCGTTTTTCCTTCATGAGCTTGGAGATCTTCTTGTTCGCGTGCATGACCGTTGTGTGGTCGCGCCCGAAAGCCTGTCCGATCTTGGGCAGCGACAAGTCGGTGAGCTCGCGGCACAGGTACATGGCGATCTGGCGGGCCTCGACCACGTTGTGGCTGCGCTCCGACGATCCCATCTGTTCGATCGTCACACCAAAGTAGACGGCGCACTGGCTCATGATGAGGCTGACCGTAATCTCGTTGTCGTCCGGGTTAGACACGAAGTCCTTGAGCATCATCTGCGCCAGATTCAGGTCGATGCGCTCCTTGTAGAGGGACGCCCACGCGCCGATGCGCACGAGCGCACCTTCCAGCTCACGGATGTTCGAGGAGATGCGCGAGGCGACGTACTCGAAGACCTCGGGGGTGACCTCCAGGCCCTCGGCGTCGGCCTTCTTATGCAGGATCGCGATGCGTGTTTCCAGGTCCGGCGGCTGAACATCCACGAGCAGGCCCGAGGAGAAGCGCGAGCGCATACGGTCCTCGAAGCCCTTGAGCTGGGCGGGAGGCAGGTCGGAGGTGAGCACGATCTGCTTGTTCGCGCTGTGCAGCGCGTTAAAAGTATGGAAAAAACCCTCGACCGTCTGTTCCTTATCGCCGATGAACTGGATATCGTCGATGAGCAGGATGTCGAGCTCGCGGTAGCGGCGGTGGAACGCCTCGACCTGAGAGTTATCCGTCTTGTTCAGGCGGATCGCGTTGATGAACTCGTTCGTGAACTCTTCGGAGTTGACGTAGCGGACCTTCAAGTGAGGCATCATCGACAGCGCGTTGTGGCCGATGGCCTGGAGCAGGTGCGTCTTACCCAGCCCGGAATCGCCATAGATAAAGAGGGGATTGAAGGCGGTGCCCGGGGTTTCCGAGGCGGCCAGCGCGGCGGCGTGCGCGAAACGGTTGGAGGGGCCGATCACGAAGGTATCGAAGGTGAACTTAGGGTTCAGGTGCGTGGGACCGGCGTCGGTGGGGGAGGAGACCAGCGCTGGGGATCGCGCCTCTTTCCTCTTCTCCTGGTACGAGGCCGGTGCGGGGGCCGGGGGAGCGGGTGCGGGAGGGGCCGGCTCCTCCCGAGTTGTCACGAGCTCCAGGGAAGGGTCGACCGTGATCGCGATGCGCACGGTACGGCCCAGATTCACCGACAGAGCGGTCGTCAGCTTGGACTGTGCCTTCTCCTCGATCCACTGCTTGGTGAAGCCGTTGGGGACCGCCAGGAGGATCGTGCCTTCAATATCCCCGAGGGGCCGCGCGGAGCGCAGCATCGACGTCGCGACGGGGCCCAGCTCGTCTGTGGGGACCGTGTCGAGGGCCGCAGCCCACGCGCGTGTGAGGGAATTCGACTCCACGACAACCTCCGGACAGAAAATACGGTGAGTTCAGTCACGACTCTGGAGTGATGTACGTGACCCTATGACATGTCCTGAGTGTAGTCCGCACACATGCTTATACACAGACTGGGGATGGAGCTGTGGAGAACTATCACAGAATCACATGGCTGTAGTTACAACTTTGGGTCCGCAGCGTGGTGCGGAAAGCAAAAATACGCACTGCCTGTGGATAACTGTCGTCATCCACCGTTGTGGACGAGGTTGCTCCACAGCGATTTCCACAGCTGTGGAAACTGTGTGTGACGCGGTGGGTAACCCCGCCGCGTTGACTAGGCGCGCCCATCCGCTTAGTCTTGGAACTTGTTTGCGCCCATTTCGGGCGTGCGTCCCCGCTATCGCGCCCCGCGCGTCGATAGCCCAACCGATCAACGAGTGGGAAACCACTCCCCGCCGAGGAGAATTGCCGTGACCACCAAGCGGACCTTCCAGCCCAACAACCGTCGTCGTTCGAAGACGCACGGCTTCCGTCTGCGCATGTCGACCCGCGCCGGCCGCGCCATTCTGGCTGCCCGCCGTCGCAAGGGCCGCGCCAAGCTGTCCGCCTGAGACACCCCGGTGCTGCCGCGCGCGCACCGCATGGTTGACCCAGCGGATTTCACCGCCGCGATCCGACAAGGAGCGCGCGCAGGGGATCCGCTGGTCGTCGTCCACGTCCGAGCCGACGAGGAGCGCAACAGCCGCCTCGTCGGTTTCGTCGTACCCAAGCGGGAAATCAAACGCGCCAACGGACGCAACCGCGTCAAGCGACAGCTCCGTCACCTCATGCGCGAGCGCGTCGACGACCTGCCGGAAGGAACCCGGCTCGTCGTGCGCGCCTCCTCCAAAGCCCTCGGCGTGCCCTCCACAGAACTCGGCACCCACCTCGACCGCGTCATGGAGCGAGCGTGGCGCAAATGGAACGCGCGATGACCGTCGTGAGGCGAGTGCTTGTCGCACTCGCCTCCGCGCCCATCGTCGCCTACCAGCGCTACATCTCCCCGGCCCTCGGCCCCCGGTGTCGATACGTGCCCACCTGCTCCAACTACGCGCTGACCGCGATCCGCGTCCACGGACCCATCAAAGGTCTGATCCTCGCGTCCTGGCGGTTGCTTCGATGCAACCCCTGGAGCCACGGGGGAGTGGACCACGTGCCCGACCGCGGACGCTGGAAGCCCGACCCGTGGATTCCACCCGAGGACTGGGCCGGGCACGACAACTGGGAACGTCCCGCCCCCATGGGACTGGGCCCCGAATATGACCTGACCGAGCAGCCGACAACGGCCTCGGACAACTAAGGAACAACGAAACAGCGGCGCGAAGGCGCCACGGCGAAAGCGAAAACTATGTTCGACGCAATGCTCCACCCCTTCGCGTGGGCGATCTCCTACGTGTGGGTCTGGATCCACGACCTCCTCGTGCTGCTCGGAATGTCCTCCGGCTCCGGCATCGCGTGGGTTCTGTCCATCGTGCTGCTCACCATCCTGGTGCGCATCGCCATCATCCCGCTGTTCCTTAAGCAGATCCGCTCCTCGCGTGCCATGCAGGCCATCCAGCCCGAAATGCGCAAGATCCAGGAGAAATACAAGGGCAAAAAGGACCAGGTCAGCCGTCAGAAGATGATGGAAGAGACCCAGGCCCTGCAGCGCAAGCACAAGGTCTCGCCCTTCGCCTCCTGCCTGCCGATGCTCGTGCAGATGCCCGTCCTCTTCGGCATGTACCGAGCCATTATCGCGGTTTCTTCGATCTCCGCCGGCACCTACACCTACCGCGGCGAGGCCACCGACCACCTCGGCCCCTTGACCGCCTCCGTCTCCGAGGAGATCGTCAACTCCACCGTCTTCGGCGTCCCGCTCTCCCACACGCTGCGCGAGTCTGTCAGCCAGCCCAGCGTCGTCGCCGTCTTCGTTGCCGCGATCGTCCTCATGGTCGGCCTGCAGTTCTTCTCCATGCGCCTGTCCTTCTCGCGCAACATGCCCGACATGGGCGACAACCCGATGGCCCAGTCGCAGCGCTCCATGATGTACGTGATGCCGCTGATGTTCATCGTCTCCGGCGCGTTCTTCCAGATGGGTGTCGTCATCTACACCGTGACAGCCTCCTTCTGGGCCCTCGCCCAGTCCTTCTGGACCATCAAGGTCATGCCGACCCCCGGCTCCCCGGCCTACGCCGACCTGCTGTCCTCGCGCGAGTCCGCCTACCAGGAATGGGCCAAGCCCTACTTCCAGAACTACGACCGTGAGCGCGCCGCCCTCGGCGCACCCGGCTCCGACCCGCGCGTTGAGGAGCTCAACGAGCGCACCCTCGCCGAGGTTCGCGCCAAGGCCAAGAAGCAGCACGTCGCCTCCGACTTCCCCGCCTCCATGACCCCCGGCGAAATCGTCACCGTCTACCGCAACCTCGCCAGCCAGTCCTGGACGACCCTGCCCGACGAACAGTGGATGCACGGCCTGACCCTCGCCGTCGAAAAGCGCCTCGCCAAGCAGGAAGCCTCCGCCCAGCGCGCCGAACTGCAAAAGAAGCAGCGCGAGCGCCGCACCGCCGAGCGCGAGGCCACCAAGGCCTCGTCCGAGGCCCCCTCCGAGTCCCAGGAATCCGCGCCCTCGCACAGCTCCCTGAGCGCCGAGGAGATCGAGCGTCGCCGCGTCGAACGCCGCAAGGCCCGCCGCCGCTCCGGCAAGAAGCGCTGACCCCTTTAGATTCACGGTCCCAGAACCCCAGCGGGTACCCTGGACACCAGCAAGACCCCATTCCCCACCACGGAGGACCCGTCATGAGTGACGACAACGCAGGCAAGCTCACCCGCCTCGAAGAAGAAGGCGAAATCGCCGCCGACTACCTGGAAGAACTGCTCGACATCGCCGACCTCGACGGCGACATCGAAATCGACGTCGAAAACGGCCGCGCATCCGTCGAGATCGTCGCCGACGACCCCGAGGCGCTCGACCGCCTCGTCGGCGACGACGGAGAGGTCCTGGATGCCCTCCAGGAACTGACCCGCCTGGCCGTCCAAACCGAGACCGGCGAACGTTCCCGCCTCATGCTCGACATCGCCGGCTTCCGCGCCGAACGCAAGGAAGAGCTGCAGGACATCACGCGCGAGGCCATCGCCCGCGTGCGCTCCACCGGCGAAGCCGTCAAGCTCGACGCCATGAATCCCTTCGAGCGCAAGGTCTGCCACGACGTCGTCGCCGAAGAGGGCCTGACCTCCGAGTCCGAAGGCACCGAACCCCACCGCCGTGTCGTCATCCTCCCCGAGGAATCCGACGGTGAGTGAGAACCCGAACGGGACGGGAAGGGGTCGCCAGGTGGGCGACCCCTTCGTCCCAGAAGAACCCACCCAGGCGGTCCGCGACTTCTTCGGCCCCGCCTTTTCCGACGTCGCCGAATACGCGCGCATGCTCGAGGAGGAAGGCGAGCTGCGCGGCCTGCTCGGCCCCCGCGACATGGAGCGCATCTGGTCGCGCCACATCGTCAACTCCGCGGCCGTCCTCGACTTCATGCCCCGTCGTGAAGGACAGGAAGTCTTGGACGTCGGCTCCGGTTCCGGCCTGCCCGGCATCGTCATCGCCGCATGCCGCCCCGACCTGCACGTTCACCTGGCCGAGCCCATGGTGCGCCGCGTCGAGTGGCTCGAAGACGTCGTTGAAGGCCTGGGCCTGGACAACGTGACAATCCACCAGGCGCGCGCCGAGGAACTGCGCGGCAAAGGCAAGGCGGATGTGGTCACCGCCCGCGCCGTCGCCAACATGAGCAAGCTCGTGCGCATGACCTCCAAGCTCATTGCTCCCGGCGGCTCGCTCGTCGCCCTCAAGGGCCGCCGCGCCCCCATCGAGGTCGAGGAAGCGTCGATGGAACTGCGTCGTCACCACTTGCGCGCCACCATCCACGAGGTGCCCTCCATCATGGAGGACGAGTCCACCTACGTCGTGGTCTGTACGCGCATCAAGTAACACGTGTCTCCGGCTGTGAGCCGGGTAGGGGCGCCACGGCTGAGGCCGCGGCGCCCCTTCTCGTGTGTTGTGTGTGTTGTGTGTGTTGTGTGTGTTGTGTGTGTCGGGGTGGCTTGCGGTTGCTTCGGGTCGCTTGGGAAGATTTTGTGTGCGGCTTTTGGACTGGCTTGGGGGTGCTCTGGTGCTGGCTTGGTGCTGGCTTGGGCTCTGTGGGGGGAATTGCTACCATAGGCGCTGCCTTGCGGCGTGTCGTCGGCGTGTCGGGGGTCTATGGTCGCGAAACCCCCCGTGGTTGCTTGGAAGGGCCAGGGCCGCGTGCTCTTTAGGTGGCTGTGTTGGTTGTGTTCGGCATGTCTTCGTCTGTTTGTCGGGGTGGTGTGGCTTGTTTTCGTTGGTGGCTTGGGGGGAATTGCTACCATAGGCGCTGCTTTGCGGCGTGTCGTCGGCGTGTCGGGGGTCTATGGTCGCAAAACCCCCCGAGTGCTTGGTCGGAAGGGCCAGCGTCGCGTGCCCGTGGAGGGGTCTATGGTCGCAAAACCCCCGAGTGCTTGCTCAAAGTGCAGTCGACCTCGGTGGAATGGGGGTGACATGGGGTTTTTGGGGTGTAGTGGACGACGGTTTGGGCGCGCTGGTTCGTGGCGAGGCGTTTTCTGCGCGGCGGCGTGTCGGGTACGTCGGGCCTCAGTGCGTGCTGCCGGGATGATCGAGCTCACTGTCGGTGCTTGAGTCGCGGGGCGGCGCGGGAGGGAGGCGCATCTTGGTGTGTGTTGGTGACGTATTTCTGTGCTGCGGCAGGGGAGGTGCTGCCGCGTATGGTCAGGTTTTTCTGCGGCGGGATAGGTTGGGTATTGTGTGCTCGTGTGCTCGTGTGCTCGTGTGCTCGTGTGCTCGTGTGCTCGTGTGCTCGTGTGCTCGTGTGCTCGTGTGCTCGTGTGCTCGTTGGGACCATCGACCGCACTGTCGGAGCGGGAGTCCCGAAGCAGCCTTTCCCCAACCGCCGAAAGTGTTCACGTCGGCGCCATACACGTCGGGCGGTGCCTCTTGGCAGCCGCGTTCATGCGTCGTGGTGTTGTCGTAGTCTCGTTCGTCCGTCGACCAGAGCAAGCGATGAATATTTCAAGAATTGAATAGTATTCGAAGCGGCATCGACGTCGCTCACCTCACGGCAGTAAAACGTTTGAATGTGACTGAGGCTACGAACGGCTATTGTTTCGTCGTTTTGCTCTGCGCCTCGTGCTCCGGGTGCATCTGATCGACGGATGATGCTGCGCTCTTCATCGCCAGGAGAATCGATCCTACAGAACAACACTTTTGCCGTTTGACGGATTACTTCGGCAATCCTGTGTCCATTCCTGCATCGCGGGATTTCGATGCAGGAAGTGCCGGTGGAGGCCCGTAGACTATAGGCAGTAGCTAGGAAGGTGTCACGTGACTGTAGAAAACACCCCTCTGTCCTCTCAGATCGAACGCAATATCGCCGATTTGCAGATGCTCGCGCACGCTGAGTTTCGCAAGCCGCCGTCGACGCGCATCATCGCGATCGCCAATCAGAAGGGCGGGGTCGGCAAGACAACCTCGGCCGTCAATCTCGCCGCAGGCCTCGCGCTGGGCGGTCTGTCGGTGCTTGTCATCGATGCCGACGCGCAGGGTAACGCCTCGAGCGCTCTCGGCGTCGAGCACCCCGCGGGAACACCGTCGACGTACGACGTGATGATCGGGGGAGCGGAGCTCGCGGACGTCCTACAGCCTTGCCCGGACATTGACGGCATTCTTGTGTGCCCTGCGACGATCGACCTGTCCGGCGCCGAAATTGAACTCGTGGACGTCCCGGACCGCGAGGCCCGCCTCAAGACTGCGCTTCGAGCGTACGTCTCGGAGCACCCCGAGATCGACGTAATCCTCATTGATTGCCCTCCGTCCCTCGGGCTCGTGACGCTCAACGTGATGGTTGCTGCCGACGAGGTGTTGATTCCCATTCAGGCTGAGTACTACGCTCTCGAGGGCCTGAGCCAGCTGTGGAATACGGTCGAGCGTATCGGGGCGAGCATGAACCCCGGTCTGCGCGTCTCGGGCATGCTCCTGACCATGGCCGACAAGCGCACCCGCCTGTCTGAAGAGGTCGAATCCGAGGTGCGCGCGCACTTCCCGGATCACACATTCGACACGGTTATTCCACGCAGCGTCCGCATTTCCGAGGCCCCCAGCTACGCCCAGACCGTGATTACATACGACCCGCGAAACGTTGGTTCGATCGCCTATCGCAAGGCTGCGCTTGAACTGTGTGATCGGCTTGCCAATACACTGTAAAACAATGTTTCACGTGAAACATTGAATGTCGGCGGCGGTTTTCTGTAGCTAAGAACGTAATCACCACGACTCTTGACCAAAAGTTCAACAAAGTGATCAAAGCCGCTCATCAGCTGAGCGCAGGGCATTGTTTCACGTGAAACAATGAACGAACGCAATTGAAGGAGTTATGCAATGGCGGATGTAACACCGAAGTCTGAGGGCCGTAAGGGCGCCCGCAAGCATTCCGGCCTTGGCCGTGGACTTGGAGCTCTTATTCCCCAGGCGGGTGAACAGAAGTCTCCTGCTGCGCCCGTCGCTCCCGCGCGTCCGCTCGATGTGTTCTTCCCGGAGGGCCCGTCCGCCAAGGGTAGGGGAGGATCCGCAAAGGACCTTTTGCAGCCCAAGCGATCCACGGCCTCGGCGAAAAAGAAGCGCCCGACCATGCCTGGTCTGGACACAGCCGGCACCCGTCGCGCGGCCAAGCCTTCCGTCTCTATTGGTTCTGGGGTCAATGGCTCAGCTCCCAGCCCGAGCGGCCCTTCCGCCCGAGTCGGCGCCCCGGTGGTCACGCCAGCCCCTCCGGCTGCGGCGGATGTTTCACGTGAAACATCCGATGAGCATGAGCTTTTGCCGGTGCCCGGCGCGTCCTTCGCTGAAATTGCTATCGATCAGATCGTCCCCAACGCGAAGCAGCCTCGAGAGGTTTTCGATGAGGACGACCTGAAGGAGCTCGCCGCTTCCATCAAGGAGGTCGGCGTTCTTCAGCCCGTCGTCGTTCGTAGCATTCCCGCTGAGGGGCGCTCCGCGAAGCTCCAAGAGTTCATCGCTGAGAAGCCCGAGGCCCGCTACGAGCTGATCATGGGTGAGCGCCGCCTGCGCGCTTCCGAGCTCGCCGGCGAAACCACGATTCCCGCGATCATCCGAGAGACCGACGATGGAGATCTGCTCCGCGACGCGCTCCTGGAAAACCTCCACAGGGCCCAACTCAACCCACTGGAGGAAGCGAGCGCATATCAGCAGCTCATGGCCGATTTTGGCGCGACTCAGGAAGAGCTCGCCAAGCGAATCGCGCGCTCACGCCCGCAGATCGCGAACACTCTGCGCCTACTCAAGCTGCCGCCAGTCGTTCAGAAGAAGGTGGCCGCACAGGTCATCACCGCGGGCCACGCTCGCGCCCTTCTTTCCTTGGAAACGGCCGAAGACATGGAGCGGCTCGCCGAGCGTATCGTCGCGGAAGGACTCTCGGTGCGCACCACCGAAGAGATCGTCCGCCTGGGCAAGGCGAAGGCCACTCCGCGTCCGCGCGCCCGTCAGCAGCGTCCGCTGTCGCAGCTGGGGGAGACCGTCGTGTCGGCCCTGTCCAATGCGTACGACACACGTGTGTCCATCACGGAGGGGCGCAAGAAGGGCCGAATCGTCATCGAATTCGCGGGAGCGGACGACCTCCAGCGAATCGCAGACCTCATTCTTCGCTGAGTTTGCTTCGTACGTCTTTCCGCAGATCAGAAGGAGTATGTTCCCAATCATACATTTTCCGTTCTAATCTGTGGCTGAAACTACGTTTAAACTACTCTTAAAGGATCCGACGTCGGACTCTCGCAGTACTAGAAGGAGCGAAAGGCATGCACGCTCAAAGCAGTTCGCGCACCGTGCTTTTCGATGTCGGGGGCGTTCTCGTGGAATCACACCCCGATCCCGCCGTGATCGCCCGCATGTTCGGGGACGAGTCGCGCGGCCTCACAACGCTCGTTGACCAAGCCATGTGGACGCATCGCGGAGAATACGATGCGGGCTTGCCCGACCGTGACTTCTGGGATCGCATCGCAGGTGATTGCGGTCAACCCGAGCCGTCGCATGAGCTTTTGAAGGCACTGGTCGAGCTCGACTCTTCGCGCATGGCCGAGGCAAACGAGCGCTCGCTGGCACTCGTTCGTTTGCTGCGCTACCAGGGCGTCCGCGTCGGTATTCTGTCCAACGCCCCATACCCGATCGCGAAGGCTATCCGCCGATCCGAGTGGGGGAGCCTCTTCGACTTTTTCGCGTTCTCCTGCGACTACGGTATCTGCAAGCCCTCGCGCGGTATCTACAGGGACGTCCTGCACCGCCTGAACACGCCCGTTGAAGACGTTGCGTTCATTGACGATCGACGCGAGAACGTGCGGGCTGCGGAACTCCTGGGCGTCCAGGGCATAGTCTGGGAGGGCGCCGACCAGGCCGAGGCCCGCCTTAAGGAACTCGGTTTCCTGTTCTGAGTGGTCCTCTTTTCTCACGGGTCGTAGACGTGTCTGTGAGTACTGCCTGAGGGTCGGGTGCCGTCGGGCCCTACGGCACCCGCCACGCTGGCTGCTCGTGGTGTTGTGCCCGGCTGCACCAAGCAGTGCTATGCTGGCATCAGTAGGGGTCAAGAAGGCAGTCCACCCTATACGCCAAGCGCGTCGGACAGCCGGATCGCCCTACGAGTGAGGACATTAGGCAGCCCCATCGGGCAGCCGGGATGTCCTCACTTTATGTAGCCCGAATTCACCGATTGTGGGCGCCGAGTTTGGTCGGTGATATAGCGTGTCCATCG
>NZ_JAPWAG010000034.1:0-22976 GCF_041432775.1 Pauljensenia sp. 20925_1_34
AAACGCGGAACTGGCACACCGAACCACTCACCGCCGCACCCCTCCATGCGCAGCTGGGCCCTACTGGCAGCGGGATGGGCACGCCGCCACCTGCACTCCGGCCCACTCCGACACCTCCTACATCCTTACATGCGAAGAGCCGGCAAACCACATCCTGACGGAACATTGCTCAATTTTTCATACGGTAATATAGTGCGAGGCAGCAGCGTGTCGATGCGCTAGCGCGAATGATCATCATGACCTCGAATCAGAACCTCGTTGAAGTATGTCCGGTCACTTCCCAGCCCGAAGGTCCGTCTATCAACGTGCCAAACGGTCCGGTGGACCCCTGGGAGTCTTGGCGGGGGGAATCATCGGAGGAGTGGTCGGCGGGATGGCCGGAAGCTGGGCGGGCTCAACGTTCTCCGACATCGCTAACGATGGCATCAGTCACCTATTCCACTGGGGAGCATCATCATGAAGTCGTACATCGCAGCGATCGTGGGCCTCCTCCTGGGCGGCGGGATTCTCCACGCCTGGTGGACGGAAACGTACACGGATTCCGCCCTAGCCATCATGTGGAGACGGATTTCTTCGGCCACAGCGATTGGGAGAAACTCCCAGGCCGTCACGCGCCCCCTCATCGCACTTTCACTGATTGTGGGTGCCCCTCTCGCTGTTGCGAGCGAACTCGGTGCTCCTGACGCGGTCATCACAGTGCTCTCGCTCTGCTTCATTACTCCGCTCGTCGTAGGTCTTATTTATCTCCTCCCCTTCCCGCTCCCCCGCCTCGTCGACGCTCACTACCAGTTCTGTAAGCGCCACAACCTGCTGGATAAGAACGGCACACCACTACCCGACGACGTGATCGGACGCTATCTGGCCGAGTACGACGACTGCGACACGAACGGGCGGCAATGAGCGTCTCGGCCAGGGCGCGCGACGTCTCCGTACACTAGGGGAGTGACCACCCAGAAGAACGATCCACGCGCACTTGCCCTCGGCGGCGAGGGGGCGGGAATCCGACAGGATTTCCGCCCCCCTCGCGTGTTGCCAGCGCGGGCTACGCGACGCGGTCGATCACTCGGGCTGAGCTGCAGCAGCAGCCTGCGCGGCCGCCGGAGCCGCGGCGGCGATGGCGTCCAGCTCCGCCTCGCCGTGGGCGCCGGACACGAACCACACCTCGTACACCGAGGGCGGCAGGGCCACACCCGAGGACAGGAACGAGTGGAAGAAGGGGGCGTAGCGCCACGCCTCCTGGGCGCGCGCCTGGTCGTAGTCGTACACGCCCGAGGAGGCCGCGGCCTCGCCGAACATGACGGAGAACAGGGATCCCGTGCGCTGGACGCGGTGGGCGACGCCGGCAGCGCTGAGCGCGTCCGACACGATCGTGCTGATCTCCTGCGCCGAGGCGTTGACGCGGTCGTACACGCTCTGATCAGCCAGTTCGAGGGTACGCAGGCCGGCGACCGTTGCCAGGGGATTGCCCGACAGCGTGCCAGCCTGGTAGACGGGGCCGAGGGGGGCCAGCAGGTCCATGACGTCCGCGCGTCCGGCGACGGCCGCCAGGGGCATGCCGCCGCCCACGACCTTGCCGAAGGTCACGAGGTCGGGCACCCAGTCGGCTCGCTCAACGCAGGACGCATCAACGAAGCCGGCGCTGTAGCGGCCCGCGGGCGCGCCGTCCACCCATCCGGCCACGGCCTCGAGGCCCCACCAGCCGGCGGGGTCAACGCGGAAGCCGGTGAGGACCTCGTCGAGGATCATGAGCGCGCCGTGCGCGGTGCACAGGCGGCGGATCTCGCGGTTCCACCCGGGGTGGGGCGGGACCGTGCCCATGTTGGCGGGGGCGCCCTCGAAGATGACGGCGGCGATACTGTCACCCACCTGCTCGAAGCACGCGCGCAGGGCGTCACCATCGTTGTAGGGCAGGACGATCGTCTGGGCGGTGATGGCCTCGGGGACGCCGGCCGATCCGGGCAGGCCACCGGTGGCGACGCCCGAGCCGGCGGCGGCGAGCAGGCCGTCGGAATGACCGTGGTAATTGCCGGCCAATTTCACGATGAGGTCACGCCCGGTGGCGCCGCGCGCCAGGCGGATCGCCGTCATCGTCGCCTCGGTGCCCGTCGACACGAAGCGGACGCGCTGCGCGAAGGGCACGCGCTCGCGCACGGCGCTGGCCAGCAGCGTCTCAGTTTCGGTGGGTGCGCCGAAGGACAGGCCGCGCGAGGCGGCCTCCTGAACGGCGGCGACCACCTCGGGGTGCGCGTGGCCGAGCAGCGCCGGGCCCCACGACCCGACCAGGTCCACGTAGGAGCGCCCCTCGACGTCGGTGACGCGCGCGCCGCTCGCGCTCGCGATGAAGCGCGGGGTGCCGCCGACGCCGCCGAAGGCGCGCACGGGCGAGTCGACGCCGCCAGGGATGACGGCTTTTGCTTGGGAGAATGCTGTTTCGTTAGTGGTCATAGCTACCTTCATCAGGGGTAAGAGGGATAGCGGCACGCGGATGCGCGCTCAGCTGGCCCGGCGGGCGACCTCGAGGGCCCAGTAGGTCAGGACGGAGTCGGCTCCCGCCCGGAAGATGCCGGTGAGGGATTCGTCGATGACTCGGGTGCGGTCGATCCACCCGTTGGCGGCGGCGGCCTCGACCATCGCGTACTCGCCGGATACCTGGTAGGCGGCGACGGGAATGTCGGAGGCGGCGGCCACGTCAGCCAGCACGTCGAGGTAGGGTCCGGCGGGCTTAACCATGAGCATGTCGGCGCCCTCGGCCGCGTCGAGCAGCGCCTCGAAAAGGCCCTCGCGTCGGTTCGCGGGGTCCTGCTGGTACGTGCGGCGGTCGCCCTTGAGCGTGGATCCGACGGCTTCGCGGAAGGGCCCGAAGTAGGCGGACGCGTACTTCGCGGAGTAGGCGAGGATGGCGACGTCAGCGTATCCCGCCTGGTCGAGGGCGGCGCGGATCGCGGCGACCTGGCCGTCCATCATGCCCGAGGGCGAGACCATATGTGCGCCCGCGCGCGCCTGAGAAATCGCCATCGCCTGGTAGAGCGGCAGGGTCGCGTCGTTGTCGACGCCGCCCTCCTCATCGAGGAGGCCGCAGTGCCCGTGGTCGGTGAACTCGTCCAGGCAGGTGTCCGCGCACACGACCAGTGCGTCACCGACCTCGGCGCGCACGGCGGCGAGGCCACGGTTGAGGATCCCGTCCTCCGCCCACGCCTGGGAGCCGATCGCGTCGCGGCGGGCGGGCACGCCGAACAGGTCGATGGCACCCACGCCCGCTTCGGCGGCCTCGGCTGCGGCTCGGCGCAGCGAGTCGATCGTGTGCTGGTACTGGCCGGGCATTGCGGCGATCTCGCGGGGTTCGTCGATGTCGTCGCGCACGAAGACGGGCCAGATGAGCTTGGCGGGGTCAACGTGGGTTTCGCGCACGAGGGCGCGCATCGCGGGGGTCGAGCGCAGGCGGCGCGGGCGGATCGTCGGGATCGGGGCGCTGTCCACCCCGGCCTCGGCGAGGTAGGAGGTAACGGATTCGGGGACGGTGGTCATGAGTCTCTTTCTTCGGGTGCGTCGGCTTGGGCGGGGTGGTCGAGGGCGTCGATGAGGGCGCGGACGATGGCATCGGGTGTGGGGGACGAGGCCTGGGCCGCGACCGCGATCCCCTGCCGTCTGGCGGTGGCTGCGGTGGGTGCGCCGATGGTCACGACCCGGGTTGAGGGGGGCGGCATCCCGAGGAGCGGGGGGAGGGCGCGCGCCTGGGAGGAGGCGGTGAGGACCGTCGCGTCGTAGTACCCCGCGCGGAAATTCTCCGCGATATCTGCGTCAATATCGCCGGCGACGGCGGGAGCGGTGGTGTAGGCGTCGACGGCCTCGACGCTCCAGCCGAGGGCACGTAGCCCTTCTGGCAGCGTATCGGGGGCGGCCGCCGACCGGGGAATGAGGATCGAGCGCTCGCCAGAGGACGGGGCGGGGAAGCACTTCAGCAGGGCGGCGGCGGATCCGGCGCCGGTCAGGTCGGCGCTCACGCCCGCGTGGTCGCTGGTCCATTGGGCGGTGGCGTGACCGACGGCGGCGATGCGCGTGCCGAGCGAGCGCGCTCGTGGAAGGCCGGAAACGACGGCCCGCGCGGCCCTCCAGGAGGACAAGACGACCCACGCGTACGCGCCGTGAGCCAGCCGGTCGCGCGCCGCGTCGAGCTGCGCGGAGTCCAGCGGCGTCGAGACGGTGAGGGCGAGAGCATCCACGTGCGCCCCAGCAGCTTGCAGGGCGCGCGCGATGGCGTCCTCCTGCTTGCCGCGGGTCAGGAGGATCCGCCGCCCGCTCAAGGGGCCGCTCACGACGGGGGCGCTCACGAGGGGGCCGCTCACGCAAGGTGCGCTCACTGTGTTTTCGTTCACGAGGATTGCCTCGGCGCTTTCGTCGCCCCCAGGTCGGTCACCTCGGCGGCGCCACCATCGAGCAGCTGGCGCGCCACGTCCTCGCCGAGTCGGGCGGCCTCCTCCAGACCAACCGAGTCCGTGAGCGTTAACGCGCCGCTCGCCTCGACCCGCTCATGCCCGTCAACGCTCATCACGCGCGCGTCGAGCAGGAGGGCCGAGGAGGCCTCGTCCACCCGAGCGAACGCACCCACCGGCGCCGCGCACCCCGCACCCAGGGCGGAGAGGACGGCGCGCTCGGCACTGGCCGCGAGCGCGGTCGGCCGATGGTGAAGGGCGCCAAGGAGGGCTCGCAGGAGGGGGTCCTCCTCGTCGCGCGTTTCGATGGCGAGGGCGCCCTGCGAGGGGGCGGGCATCATGATCGCTGGGTCGAGCACGTCGGTGGCGTGGGTATCGAGGCCGATGCGCCGCAGCCCGGAAAGGGCGAGGACGACCGCATCGAGACGCTCGCCCGTACCGAGGGCGGAGGGCGCGGTGCCCGCGTCGGCGCCCAGGTCGATGCCACGCACGCGTGAGAGCCTCGTGGGGACATTGCCGCGCAGGTCGCACACGCGCAGGTCGGGGCGCGCGGCGAGCACCTGGGCGGCGCGCCTGGGTGAACCCGTGCCGACGAGCGCACTCTCGGGCAGCGACGACAGCGTCGCCCCGTCGGCCGCGCACAGGGCGTCGCGGGGGTCTTCGCGCTGCGGGACGGCCGCGATGCGCAGCCCCGGCGTGGGGGCGGTGGGCAGGTCCTTGAAGGAGTGGACGGCCAGGTCGCACTCTCCCCCAAGGAGGGCGAGCCGCAGCTGCGCGGCGAACACGCCGACTCCGCCGAGCGCAGCCAGGGGTGCGGCGGACACGTCGCCGTGCGTGCGCACGACCTCCAGATTGACGCGCACGTCCTCGCCGAGCCGAGCCCCGGCCTCCTCGATCGCCCGCGCGACGGTGGTGGATTGGGCGAGCGCCAGGCGCGATCCCCTGGTTCCCAGAACGAATACCCGCGTGGTCATAGCAGTCCTTTCGCGCCCGCGCGGGCATGTGTGACGACGGAGGCGATGCCGGTTCCGGCGACCCAGGCGCCCGTGAGAGCCACACCGCCCAGGGGACGCACCTGTTCGTCAAGCGCGGCGACGCGGCTGCGATACTCGGGTGGCAGGGGCGGGAGCGTGCCATTCCAGCGGGCGAGCAGGTGGTCGGTGACGGCCTCGGCGGCGATGGTGACGCCGGTGAGCGTGCGGATGTCGCGCAGGGCCCCATCGACGGTGACCGCGGGTTCGGCCTCGCCGAGGCGCCCGTAAGAGAGGCGCAGCAGGTGCGTGTGGGGCGGGAGTTGGTCGGCGAGCCAGGGCCACTTGATGGTGAGGTGGGACAGCGCCTTGGCCGCCACCGGCCGCTCGTCGGCGGTCGCGGGCGCGACCAGGAGGCCCTGGGAGACGGGTGCATCATCCAGCTCGGGGGCGTGGACGGCCAGGGTGAGGCGCGCGATGGGCGCACCCTCGGGAACGCTCACATCGGGCACGAGGCCTGGGATGCGCGCCTGCGTCAACAGGCGCAGGGCGGCGCTGGCGCTGCAGGCGAGGACGAGGCGCTCCGTCGTGACGCTCACGCCCGGGCCGGCCGGCACGGGTTCGGCTCCGGGGGTCGGTCCGGGCTTGGTCGGCCCGCACTCGAGGGTCCATCCCGAGGCCGCGCGCCTCAGTGAGAACGCGCCCGTGCGGGTCAGGACGGTTCCCCCGGCCTCTTCGATGGCGGCCTTCAGCGCGTCGACGAGGACGAACATGCCACCCTCGACGCAGGCTTCGGGGGTGCGGCGCGATCCGGCGGCGGCTAGGCGTGCCGCGACCGCAGCAGCCAGTGACCCGTGACGGGCAGTCTCGGCGCGCAGGCCGGGGGCAACCGTGTCGGTCGCCAGCACGGAGGGGTCGGCGGTGTAGATGCCCGCGATGATCGGCCGCACCGAGCGCTCCAGCACGGCCTCTCCCATGCGCGCGGCCACGAAACCGGCCAGGGTCTCCCCGGCCTCGTCCATGCCGATGCCGCCGCCCATCGAGCGATCCTCGAGGGCGCGGCGCACCCCGGCCTCGCCGAGTACGTGTGCGCAGTCGGGCGCGTCCGGATGGGCCGGGATTCCCAGGAACGAGTCGCGCAGGAAGGGGCGCAGCTCCCAGCCTCCGCGCAGGGAGGGTGCGTAGAGGCGGGCGCCCGATCCGGCGGGCTCAACCGAGGTCAGCCCCAGGGCGGCCACGATCGACGAGGTGTCGGTGCCGCGCACGACGTATGTCTCGGCGCCCAGGTCCACGTCCACGCCACCGACCGTGCCGCGGGCGATGAGGCCGCCCAGGTAGCCGCGCGCCTCGACGAGGAGGGGACGCACGCCCGCGCGAGCCAGTTCCCACGCGCTCACGAGGCCGGCGATGCCACCGCCGACGACGACCGCGCCGGGGTGGGTGGGGATGGCCTCCAGGGGGTTCATCGTTCGTCACCCAGCTCGTGCACCAGCTCGACGATGCGCGTCAGCACGTCCGGGTCGGTCGTGGGTGGCACGCCATGTCCAAGGTTGAAGACATGCCCAGGGGCGGAGCGACCAGCGTCGATAATATCTCGAACAGCCTGTTCGATAACGTGCCACAGGGCCTGAAGAAGCGCGGGGTCCAAATTCCCCTGCACGGCCTTTCCGGGCACCTGCTCGATGGCCCACGACAGGTCCGTCTTCCAGTCCACGCCCACGCAGTCGACACCGACCTCGGCCATGTCGGACAGGATCGGAGCGCTGCCCGTCCCGAAGTGGATGAGCGGGGCGCGCTCGCCGGTCACCGGACTGAGCACACCGGCGACGCGCTGCGCAACCAAGCGCGAATACGGCGCGACGGATTCCCTATAGGTACGAGGCGAGAGGGAGCCCACCCACGAGTCGAAGAGCTGCGCGGCACTGGCACCGGCCTCAATCTGAGCGGTGATAAAGTCGGCGCTCACCCGAGCGCACCAGGTCATGAGAGCATCCCACGTGCCCGGGTCGGACGCCGCGAGCGCGCGCGCAGCCATGTGATCGCGCGAGGGACGCCCCTCGACCATGTACGCGGCCAGGGTGAAGGGGGCGCCGCCGAATCCAATGAGCGGCGTGGAGCCCAGCTCGCACACCGCCGTTGCGACCCCATCGCGCACACACTGGGCACCCTCGGCGCAGTCACGCGCACGCCCGGTGGAATCGGTCCAGGAACCCTCCCCATACCGATGACTCAGGAGCTCGCCGATGCTCTCGCGCGTGCGATAGGGATGATCGAGGACGGGGCCGACACCCGGCTCAATCTCGACGCCCACCCCGGCCAGGCGCAGGGGGACCATGATGTCCGAAAAGAAGATGCCCGCGTCCACGCCGTGGCGCCGCACGGGCTGCACCGTTGCCTCGGCGGCCACGTCGGGGCGCAGGCAGGCCTCGAGCATGGGCAGGCCGACGTCGGCGCGCAGCTCGCGGTACTCAGGCAGGGAGCGTCCGGCCTGACGCATGAACCACACGGGGGTGGGCCCGCGTTGCCCGGTCAGGGCGGCGATCAGCGGGGGCGTCGTCATGTGTCTCCCTTAATTAAATGATGTTTTCATGCGTTAATTCGCGCATTTCCGTCGTTTTCCAGTTTAGTTCAAGACAATTTCTCACACGTCGCAAATGCTTGATTTTGCGTGCCTTTATATCCATTTATCAGCGGGAGAGAGCCATTTGTTTCGCCGATATCCCGAAATGACACGACGTCACCAACATAAATAGGTTCACTCCTCTGCCCGCGCTACCCGTGTGCCTTTAAATGGACGCGTTGTGACTATTCATGTGCTCTCCGCGGACCACCGCTACACCCCCCTCGACGACATCGCCCAGCTCTCCAGCGCGGACGACCTGGGTCCTACCCTCGTGCGTTCGCTGCCGAACGCGCGCGGAGTCATGGTCCTGCGCACGTGTAACCGCGTCACCATCTACGTCGACGCCCCGACCCAGGCCGACCCCCACGCACTCAAGGACGCGGTGGAGCGCGAACTCGCCCAGGCCTCGCACACCCCGCGCGAGGACGTGCAGCTGCGTCACCTGTGGGGCCACGACGGCCTCGTCGATCTTTTCGCGACGGCATCCGGGCTGAAGTCCATGGTCATCGGCGAGCGCGAGATCGCCGGGCAGATGCGCCGAGCCGCGCGCACTGCCTGGGAGGATGGGACCCTGAGCTGCGACCTGGGACGTGCCGCTGAGCGGGCGTCGGCCACCTCGCGCCGCGTCGCCACCGAGACCGGGCTGGCGGGGGCGGGACGCTCGGTCGTCGCCGTCGGCTTGGACATGGCGGCAGCTCACCTGGGGCCGTGGGAGGCCACCCGCGTGCTCATCGTCGGCACGGGTGCCTACGCGGGGGCGACCGTCAGCGCCCTGCACGCGCTCGGCGCATCCGACGTGTCCGTCTACTCGACGTCTGGGCGTGCCCGCGAATTCGCCCAGGGACGAGGCATCGGCTGGGTCGAGTCCGCAAGCCTTCCCACCGCTCTCAAGCGCTCCGACCTGGTGGTGACCTGCCGGGGACTTGGAAGCCCCGTCCTGACCCGCGACATGGCCGCGGTTTCCGGGCGCACCGTGGTCCTGGACCTCGCGCTCATGCGTGACGCGGAAAGCTCTGTCTCCTCACTGCCGAACGTGACGCTTATCGACCTGCCGACCATCCAGGCGTCAGTCCCGGCCGCGGATGCCGACGCGCTGACGCGCGCCCGCGCCATCATCGACGAGGAGGTCTCCTCCTTCGAGCGCGGCCTGGGCGCCCGCTCCATGGACCCCGTCGTGCGGCACCTTCGCTCGCGCGTCTTCCGCATCGTCGAAGAGGAGATCGACCGCCTTGGCGATGCTCCCCTCTCGACCGAGGACGCGGCCCGAGCACTACGCCACCTGGCCGCGCGCCTCATCCACAACCCGACTGTGCTCGCGCGCCGAGCGGGCGAGGAAAGCCAGCAGGAACGCTACCTGGAGGCCCTGAGCGTGGTCCTCGGCATCGACGAGGCCTCCCTGACCTCCATCGATCATGCAGGTGGTCACGCATTCTCATCAGGTGACCACGACCGTCCCGTCGGGGGCCGCTGCCCACACGATGTTCATACACTGGGTGCATGAGCACCCAGAAGAACGAACCGCGCGCACTCGCCCTCGGCGTCGCCGTCTATATCATCTGGGGTTTCTTTCCCCTGTACTTTTCGCTGCTCTCCCCCGCCGGCGCCGTCGAGGTGATCGTCCACAGGGCGGTGTGGGGCCTGTTTTTCTGCCTTGTTGCACTCGCTGTGACGAGGTCGCTGGGGAAGGTGCGCGCGCTGATCGCCGACCGGGGAGCTCTGTGGCGCCTGGCGGTCGCGGGCGCGCTCGTCGTCGTCAACTGGTCGGTGTACGTGTACGCGGTCCTCTCGGGGCACACGACGGACGCGGCAATCGGTTACTTCATCAACCCGCTGGTGACAATAGCTCTGGGTCTGATTGTGCTACGCGAGCGGGTCACGCCAATCCAAAAGATCGCTCTCGCGCTGGGTGTCGTCGCCGTCGTCATCCTCGTTGTCGGCCAGCGCGCGGTTCCGATCGTCTCGCTCACACTTGCCCTCACGTTTGGCCTGTACTCACTCGTGAAAAAGAATGTCGCCGGGCGGGTTGATCCGCTGGCGGGCATGGTGATTGAGACGGCGGCAGTCTCCCCCTTCTTGCTCGGTTACTACGCGTATCTGGCGGCCACGTCCGCCACGTCCTTCCACACGATCGCTTCTTCCGACGAGGCCGGGGTGTCCTGGGGCCTTCACCTGGCCCTCCTGGTGGGCGCGGGTGCACTGACGATGATCCCGCTCATCATGTTTGCCTCGGCGGCCCGAGGCCTGACCCTGGGGACGATGGGTTTCCTACAGTACCTGGGACCCACCCTGCAGCTCCTCGTCGCCGTGTTCATCTTCCACGAGACCGTGCCGACGTTCCGTTGGATCGCGATGGGCGTCGTGTGGGTGGCGCTGGCATGCCTGAGCGCCGACTGGCTGCTCTCTTCCGTACGAGCTAAGCGCCTGGCGCGCGCGGCGCACCGAGACTGAGGCAACGCCTGGGCGGACCACCCGGCGGCACCAAGCTCCGCCCGATGGGAGGCCTCCGCGACCCCGCCGGTGTGAAGGGCGCCCGAGGACAGGGCTGCGGTGCCCGTGGGTGGCGGCAGGGCCTGGGCGGACCACCCAGCCGCGCCAAGCTCCGCCCGATTGCAGGCCCCGCGGCGACCGAAAACCCGTGGGGCCACAAGCAACGCCATCAATCGGACCCGCCGGTGTGAAGGGCGCCGGAGGACAGGGCTGCGGTGCCCGTGGGTGGCGGCAGGGCCTGGCCGGGCTTCGAGACGACGCGCCGAGCGAAGCTCGCAGCGCGGACGGCGAGCGGGCGGGCCGCCGCCCACGGGCACACCAAACAGCCCGGCCCAGCAAGCGGGCAAGCCGCCCCTTACTCTCCGCCGACGCCGGGCTCGGGGCGTCCCGTGTAGTTGACGAAGCGCGTCATGTCGCCCTGGAAGAGCGCGGTGACGGTCGCGGTCGCGCCGGCGCGGTGCTTGGCGACGATGATGTCGGCTTCGCCGGGGCGGTCTTCCTTGTCGTAGTAGTCGGGGCGGTGCAGCAGGATGATGATGTCGGCGTCCTGTTCGAGTGAGCCGGATTCACGCAGGTCGCTCATCATGGGCTTGCGGTCGGTGCGCCCTTCCGAGTTACGGTTCAGCTGTGAGACTGCGATGACCGGGATGTCGAGGTCCTTGGCCAACAGCTTGAGGTTTCGCGACATCGCGGAGACTTCCTGCTGACGCGACTCGACTTGGCGGCCGCTGGTCATGAGCTGGAGGTAGTCGATAACGACGAGGCCCAGGTTTTCCTGCTGCTTGAGGCGACGGCACTTGGAGCGGATCTCGGAGATGGTGATGTTCGCGGAGTCGTCGACGTACAGGGGTGCCTCGCTCATGCGCGAGGTGGTTTCGGCGACCTTGCGCCAGTCGACGTCGCTCATTTTGCCGGCCTGCATCTTGGACAGGCGCACGCCGGATTCGGCGGAGAGCATGCGCATCGCGATTTCCTGCGAGCTCATTTCCAGCGAGAAAATCAGGGACGTGATGCCGTGCTTCATGGACGCCGAGCGGCAAAAGTCCAGGGCGAGCGTGGATTTTCCCATGGCGGGTCGGGCAGCGACGATGATCATTTGGCCGCCGTGCAGGCCCTGGGTGAGTTCGTCGAGGTCGGTGAAGCCGGTGGGCACGCCGTTGAGCTTGCCTTTGTTCTTCTCGATGTCTTCGAGCGTGTTGAGGACGTCTGAGCTCATCTGGTTCATGGACACATAGTCGGTGGTTTCGCGTCCGTCGGAGACGGCATAGACCTCGGCCTGCGCCTGGTCGACGATCTCGTCGACGTCGCCGCCGGCGTCCGCGTAGCCGAGCTGGACGACGCGCGTGCCCGCGGTGACGAGGCGGCGCATGATGGCGCGCTCGCGCACGATACGCGCGTAGTAGGCGGCGTTCGCGGCGGTGGGCACGGAGGCGATGAGGCTGTGCAGGTAGGCGGCGCCGCCGACCTTGGACAGGACGCCGGCGCGCTTGAGTTCACCGGCAACGGTGATCGCGTCGGCGGGTTCGGCGCGGCCGATGAGCTCAATGATGGTGTCGAAGATCGTCTCGTGGCTGGGCTGGTAGAAGTCCTGCCCGCGCAGCATCTCAGAGACGACGTTGGCGGCGTCGGTCGTCAGCATCATCGATCCGAGGACGCTCATCTCCGCGTCGATGTCCTGGGGCGGGACGCGGTCGAACTGGTCGTCGGACATCGTGATCCTCTCGGGTGCGGTGGCTTGCCTGAACGAGGCCGGGGCCGGGTTCGGCGGCCACAAACGGCCTGTGACCCTGTGGATAGAGGGCCTTCAGGCGAAGACTAACGCGTTGTAGGCGATTGCGCGACCGACGCTGTGCACGGACATGTGCACATATTGTGGATAACCTGTGCACAACGCCGATTGACCCTGTGCACAGGGCTTAATGACCGCTCTGTCAGGGCAGATATGCTCATCACAGTCACATCGTTGTGATTCATTGAGGCGGCTAGAATTTCTATGTGCACAGTTTTCCACAGGCCTGTGCACATGTTGTGGATAAGAAGTGGAGCGTGTAATGGGCAGTAATCGCGACTGGGTGAACCAGGCGGTGGGCGACCCGGATGAGGCCACCGAGGCCTCGTCAATGCCGAGGATTACGACCGGCAAGATTCTCTCCCTCGCGCTGCCCTCCCTGGGCGCGCTCATCGCCGAACCGCTCTTCACCGTCATCGACTCCACGATGGTCGGCCACCTGGGAACGCCCCAGCTGGCCGGCCTGGGCGTCTCATCGACCGTCCTGAACACGGCGGTCGGCCTGTTCATCTTCCTGGCCTACTCGACGACCTCGCTGGCGGGGCGCCACCTGGGGGCCGGGCGGCGCGACCTGGCGGTCCGCTCGGGCGTGGAGGCCATGTGGCTGGCGGGCGCCCTCGGGGCGTGTGCGGCGATCCTCCTGGCCGTCTTCGCCTCCCCCCTGCTCGCCTGGCTCGGCGCCGACGCCGCCACGATGCCCCACGCGCTGGCTTACCTGCGTTTCTCCGCGCCCGGCCTAGTCGGCATGTTCGTCGTCCTGGCGGCGACCGGCACCCTGCGCGGACTCCAGGACACGCGCACGCCGCTGATTGCTGCGTCCGTGGGAGCCGCCTTCAACGCGGTCGCGAACTGGGTGCTCATGTACCCCCTCGGGATGGGGGTGGCGGGTTCCGGCCTGGGCACCGCGATCACGCAGACCCTCATGGCTTTCTTCCTGTCGGCCATGATCGTGCGCGCAGCCCGCCGCGAGGGCGTGAGCCTCAAGCCCTCCACCTCCGGCTTCTTCGCCTCGGCCGCCGAAGGAACGCCGCTGCTCATCCGAACGCTCGCGCTGCGCGTCGCGCTCCTGGCGACCCTCACGGCCGTCACCTCGATCTCCACACAGGCCCTGGCCGCCCACCAGATCGTGTGGACCCTGTGGTCATTCGCCGCCTACGTGCTCGACGCCCTCGCGATCGCCGCCCAAGCCCTGGCCGGCTTCGCGTCGGGCACCGGCGAGCGCGGCGCCATGGCACCGCTCCTGCGTACCCTGAGCCGCTGGGGCCTCGGATTCGGCGGGGCTGTCGGCGTGGCCCTCGCCCTCACCGCCCCCTGGGTGACCCGCATCTTCACGACCGACCTGACCGTCATCGACGACGCGACCGCCGCCATCATCGTCAGCGCCCTCTTCCAGCCCGTCGCCGGCTACGTGTTCCTGCTCGACGGGATCCTCATCGGGGCGGGACGCGGGCGCTACCTCGCCGGCGCGTCCATCCTGAACCTCGCCGTGTACGCGCCCGTCCTATGGCTCATCGCCCACTCCTCCGCCCTGGCCGACAGCCCGGCCCTGGCCCTTGCGCTCGTGTGGCTCGCTTACTCCGCCGTGTACACCGGCATGAGGGCCCTGACCAACGGGTACGGCGCGCGCTCGCTGTGACTCATTGACGAGGCCGGGGCGGGGCTCGCCCCCAATCCTCCTGAGTCGGGACCGCGGCCTGCCGCCCCGAGCCGGCCAAGGCCTCGCGCCTAGCCAACCCCCACCAGGGGAAACGAGCGGGCGGAGCCGGCCCGGGCCTCGTCCCTGAGAGCCACGAGCGTGACGGACCCCTCTCGCGAGCCGGCCCGCACCCGTGTAAAATAGGCAGCTGGACTATCCGCACCCGCGGACCGTTCAGCAGGCCCCCCGGGGCCATACGCAACGCCCTCCTGTCACGGACCGTCCGTGACCGCAGAGACCATAGGAGGTGGGAACCAACGTGCGTAACTACGAACTGATGGTGATCCTCGATCCTTCGATCGACGAGCGCACCGTCGCCCCCACGATGGAGAAGTACCTGGCACCCGTGGCTGCCAATGGCGGCTCCGTCGAGAACGTTGACATCTGGGGCAAGCGTCGCCTTGCCTACGACATCCTCAAGCGTTCTGAGGGCATCTACGTCGTCATCGACATGACCACGACCCCCGAGGTCGCTCTCGAGATCAACCGCCGCATGGGCATCGACGAGACCATTCTCCGTACGAAGCTCCTGCGCCCCGACGCTCACTGAGCCGACAACACCCCTAAGCCCGAGGAGCCGACATGGCCGGAGATACCGTCATTACCGTCATCGGTAACCTGACTGCCGACCCCGAACTGCGGTGGACGCAGTCCGGCGCCGCGGTCGCCGATTTCACGGTGGCCTCCACCCCCCGAACCTACGACCGTAACGCCGGCGAGTGGCGCGACGGCGACACCCTCTTCATGCGCTGCTCCGTGTGGCGCGACACCGCGGAGAACGTCGCCGAGTCGCTGCGCAAGGGCATGCGCGTCATCGTTCAGGGTCGCCTCACCCAGCGCTCGTACGACACCCAGCAGGGTGAACGTCGCACGGTCGTTGAGCTGCAGGTCGACGAAATCGGCCCCTCCCTGCGTCGCGCACGCGCGCAGGTCACCCGCACCGCCCCCTCCGGTGGCGGCGGCTACCAGTCCGACAACCGCGGCCAGCAGCAGGGCGGCTACCAGCAGGCAGCCCCCCAGGGCGGCGGTTACGGCGGCGGCCAGCAGGGTGGATACGGCCAGGGCGGCGCCAACTACGGCGCACCGACCGGCGGCTCCCCCGAGGACCCATGGCGCACCGCCCCTTCCGGCGGCACCACCTCCTTCGGCGACGAGCCCCCGTTCTAAAGTCGCGCGCACCGGCCGTGATGCCGGAAGCGCCACGTCGAAGACACAACGCTTGGGGCGGGTCAGCCCGCCCGGATTCACTAGGAGACCATCATGGCGAAGCCCCAACTTCGCAACAAGCCCATCAAGAAGAAGGCCAACCCGCTGAAGTCGGCCAAGATCGAGAAGATCGACTACAAGGACACCGCTCTGCTGCGTAAGTTCATCTCGGACCGCGGCAAGATCCGCGCCCGCCGCGTGACCGGTGTCTCCACCCAGGAGCAGCGCAAGATCGCTCGCGCCGTGAAGAACGCGCGTGAGATGGCCCTGCTGCCCTACTCCACGACCGGCCGCTGATAAGGGAAGGACACAGCTGATATGGCTACCACGAAACTGATCCTCACCCACGACGTCCCCAAGCTCGGCCACGCCGGCGAGGTCGTCGAGGTCAAGGCTGGCTACGCCCGCAACTACCTGGTCCCCCGCGGCTTCGCCGCCAAGTGGACCGCTGGCGCCCAGAAGCAGATCGACCAGATTGCCGCTGCCCGCCGCCGTCACGAGATCGCCACGATCGACGACGCCCGCGTCGTGCGTGACACGCTGCAGGCCGGTGTCGTTGAGATCACCGCGAAGGTCGGCAACTCCGGCCGCCTGTTTGGCGCCATCTCCGCTGCTGCGATCGCTGACGCGGTCAAGGAGCAGCTGGGCCAGACCATCGACCGTCGTCGCGTCATCATCGCCTCGCCCATCAAGGCTGCCGGCGACTACACGGTGACCGTCGGCCTGCACTCAGAGGTGTCCGCGAACCTGCGCGTCCGCGTCATCGCCACCAAGTGAAGGCTTCACGCATCGGTTGAATGACTGAAGGGGTGGCCCCCGCTCATGCGAGCGGGGGCCACCTTTTTTGTTGCCTGCGGGGCGTGTCAGCGGGAGTGGCGCCGCCCCTGAGGGCAATATGCCTGTGGGCAAAACACACGAAGGGTATCCGTCAATTAATTCCGACGAGTTCTCAAGCGCCGACTACGACAGTCGAAAAACGGGGTACCCCTTCCGTCTAAAAAAGATATGAGCACGACAAACACACCCCCCATCCACCGTTCCGCCCTCGACTTCCCCCTTCCCCCCATTGTTCACGCGACGAGCTTGATCGATCAGGATCGTGCCGAACGCAAGGGCCGCCGCGATTGGCGCGTCTCCTTCGATGAGAACGGGATGTGCCCGCACATCGAGACCCTGTACGGAGCATTCGCCCAGAAGGCGATGCGCGCATCTCAGGATCTGCACGACTGCGTTGCGGCCATTGACAAGCGGGTCGGCACATACAAGCAGGAGCTGCTGCTCCTGGAGTCACGCGAAGATGTGGGAGAAAACAGGCACCTGCACCCGGGGGCCTCGCACTACGAGCAGGCTCAGGCGAAGCGCGCTGAGCGTCAGCGTGCTGCGCAGGAAGCTGCGAACACGGCGACGATCCAGTCGTTGCATAAGGCCATTGATGAACTCTTGCAGCAGCGTCGCCACGTGCATGGGCAGGCCCGGGATTGCGTGGCTCAGCTCTCCGCCAACTTCCACACCCTCGTAGCTGCGTACCGTCAGGGCGTGGAGTCAGGACCCTGGTGGCGCCGCCTGTTCAAGCCGCGCCGCACCATTTCCGAGCCGATCCCGAGGTTCGAACCCAACGTCGAATGGGCAGCAAATGACCTGCCCATTATGGAGGTCCAGATCGACACGACCACCTCCCCAGAGGTGTCCTGGCAGTACCGTCCGTTGAACTTGAACTAGTGTGTAGGGGACGTGGAATACCCCGGGGCGGCGGTCAATTCCGAGCCACGGCCTCAGTACGATCACGCTCCGGAGGTTTCCGCGTCCCCTACCACCCGACGTTCGGGAGCTCGGTAGACGGTCAGTCCCGCCCAGGTAATAGGAGCCGAGGCAATATCGGAGGGGTGTTCGCGCCACGCCGCGAGCTTATCTCGCTTCCATTGCGACATGTCCTCGATGGGCGTGTCGGACTGGAGGAATTCGTCCACTTTGGTGGCCAGTTCATGGAACGGGTGGAGCGGGTTGTCCTGCGTGAAGTAGCCGAGGAAGGCCTGGTCCGTGTACATCGTCCACCGGGTAGCGAACACCAGTTCGGCACCGGCCTCAAGGCATCCTGCAGCGAGGCCGAAGGGCTCATCCGATGCCGACTCGGATCCGGAGTGGCAGGCGATGAGGCCGACCCGTGGCGGCATAGGCCACAGGTCCCATCCGTCCACGGCGGGGACTGTTTCTTCGCCGAACTCGTCCATGGACACAGTGAGGCCGCCGGGGAGAATTTCACCCTGGGGGTAGCGGCACCCGTCCTGGTCTGCTTCCATATTCAATCGCTCGAATTTCTTTTCACGCCAGGTGGTGGTTCCCTTGGTGAGGTCCATGGCTGAGAACCAACGGAAGTCGCCAGCGTCGACCTCGTCGAGTCCGAATACCTCAGCGAAATCATTGAGCAGCAGCGCCGAGGCATCGCCCGAGCCTTTGATGTGCCCAATGTAGAGAAGGCGGGTCAGCGGCACGTTTGCGTTGTTGACATTCGCGCGCAGAGCGTCCGATAGCCACAGTCTGCCAGCGAGGTAGCCGTCGTACCCGTATGGGGGCGTGACGGCTTGGTTTCCGAGCTGGTCGATGCGTTCCTTCCAGGTCTCAAAATCCTGTCGCTGCAGGACCTGTCCGTTATGCCTATTCTTCTTCCAGGGCTGTACCAGGTACATGCCGGTGCCCGGGGTCCACGTCGGGTGGGGGATCGTCGGGTCCGAGTCGCGTCGTAGCAGGGGTGCCATGGTAACAACGTCAACAATGTCCATCAGCACTGTCGGCTTGTCAACGCCGGAAAGGTCCTCGCTCTCCGCGTGGCGTTTGAGGAACTGGCGCGCTTCCTCCACGTCGAGGGGAAGCAGTTCCCACGGTACTTGTCCGAGCTTGGGAGGTGGGTTGAGGAGGAGTAGGACGCGCTCGCCCTCGTTGGTGAGGGTGCATTCTCGTTTGACGGATTCGATGAATTCCGCGAGTTCGAGAGTGTCCGTGAGCTCGCACATGAATTCGAGGTTTGCGCGGTAGTCGACCAGGCATTTCCCGAGCCTCTCACGGAATGCCGCTCTTTCCATGTCGTCGTGGACTTTTGAGGCGGTCCTACCCTTGCGAGGCGCAGCCAGCAGGGAACTGTTGTCTCCGGCGCTCATGGTGCTCGTGCCGGGCAGGGCAAGGTCGAACTTCTTGCGCAGGTCGTCAACTGTTGCGCCCTTGATACTCCTGAAGGCTGGCGGACACACGACGCTCTCCCACGTGACGTAGGTCGTCGAGGTCATGTCCACTCCATGGAAAACCATCTCTCTGTATGCGATGGCCGCGTGCGATGGGATGCTCATGGTTGCTCCTCGTTGGTCAGCATTGACGATCAGGCTAGCTTATCCCCTGGGATCCGTGGAGTACAAACCGTTTATTTTGCCGTTATTTGACGAAATCTGAACGGTGGCGCACAATGGGGGACACCGTTAAGGATACGCGACAACGTATAGTCGCGTTCACCGAAACACGTGACCTGGTTGTGAAGGAAAGGGTACTTCGCATGTTGCTGTTTGGGTCAAAAGAGACACGCACCCGAGTCAAGGCTGAACGGCTATTTGGTCAGGGCATCGAAGCGACGCGCCGAGACAATTACCGTCGAGCAACCGCACGATTCGAGCAGGCCATGAACCTCTACCGGATGATCCCAGGCACAGAGGAGGAGGAAGCGGCCTGCCTGAAATGCCTTGCCGCCATACTGTTCATTCTAGACAAACTGCCCGAGTCCGAATCCAGCTTCCGTCATGCGCTCACCCTCTACCAGAAAATCCCCGGAACAAAGGAGAACCAGGCCGACTGCCTGTATGCTCTCGCGATCACCCTGCGCGAGCAAGGCAATCTAGCGGAGAGTGAAACCCTCTCCCGTCAATCACTCGCGCTCTACCAAACGATCCCCGGAACAGAGGAGAACCAAGCCGACTGCTTGTATTCACTCGCGGTCACCCTGTATCGGCAGGGCATACCAGTAGACGCCGAACCCCTCTACCGACAGTCACTTGTTCTCTACCAAGCACTCCCCGGAACAGAACTGGGCCAAGCCGAGTGCTTGTATAACCTTGCCATCACCCTGAGCGATCAAAATAAATCGACTGAGGCTGAGTCCGTCCACCGCCAAGCGCTGGCCCTCTACCAGACAATCCCCGGAACAGAACGCGACCAAGCCGATTGCCTACACGACCTCGCCAACACACTGGACGAGCTGGACAAACCAGCACAGGCAGAGCCGTTCTTCCGCGAAGCGCTGGCCCTCTACCAGACAATCCCCAGCACACAACATGAACAGGCAAGATGCCTGTACAATCTCGCCAACACCCTGCACAAACTAGGCAAAAACGCGCAGGCCGAACCCCTGTATCGCCAGGCAATCACGCTCTATCAAACAATCCCCGGAACACAACAGAAACAGGCTAACTGCCTGAATAACCTCGCCACCACACTGGACGATCTGGACAAACCAGCACAGGCCGAACCCCTCTACCGCCAAGCACTTACTTTCTTCCAAACGCTCCCCGGAACACAACACGAACAGTCTAACTGCCTATACAACCTCGCCAACTCCTTGCACAATCGGGGCAGACAAGCACAAGCCGAACCCCTCTACCGCCAGGCACTCACCCTCTACCAGCAAACCTCAGGTACAGAATTTGAACAGGCCAACTGCCTGTACAACCTCGCCAAAATACTGATCGATCTGGGCAAACCAGCACAGGCTGAATCCATGCTTCGGCATGCACTCACCCTGTTCCAAGCGATCCCTGGATCGCAAGAGAAACAAGCTCGCTCTTTGTCCAACCTCGCCGCCACACTGAACGCTCTGGGCAAACCAGCACAAGCCGAATCTGTCTGCTACCAGGCACTCACCTTGTACCGAGCGATCCCCGATTCAGAAACCAATCAGGCCATATGCATGTCCAACCTCGCCACCATCCTGGACGCTCTGGGCAAACCAGCACAAGCCGAACCCCTCTACCGACAAGCGCTCACCCTCTTCCAGACGGCCCCAAAAACTGAACGCAACCAGGCTCAATGCTTGTACAACCTCGCCATCAGCCTGAACCGGCTGGAAGAACCAGACAAGGCTGCCCCCCTCTACCGTCAGGCACTCACCCTGTTTCGAAGCATTTCCGGGACAGAACGCGACCAAGCCAACTGCCTGAATAACCTCGCCACCTGTATGCTCAATCTCAGAAAACTATCCCATGCCGAATCTCTTTATTACCAGGCACTTACCCTGTACCAGAAGATTCCAGGAACAGAATACGAACAGGCCACTAGCACGTACAGCCTCGCCACCACCCTGCTTTCTCAGGGCAAACTGGACCCGACTGAAGCCCTCTACCAAGACGCACTCAAGCAGGCTGTTTCGGCTGCCTTATTCAACGACGAATACCGCTACCAACTCTCCTCCCCCACCAAACGACGCGCCTGGGTCACCAACCGTGCCCAGCCTTCCATGATTCTCGCCATCGCACTTGCAGGCGTGCTTGAAGAGGCATCCCTTGTCGCTGAGCTTGTAGCCAAGTGGCGCATGGTCGGTTCCCTCGCTGCCATACCCGCAGCGCGCAACAGCGACATTTTCCTGATCACCACGATGCCCGACTTCACCCCAGAACCCGAAGAAACCCTCACCCGCACCCCCGGCCCCAACCTCGTCCTGCCCCACCCACGCACCACACCCCTCTACCAGCACCCCACAATCGCAGACCGCCCCCGCGCCCACTACCGGTAGCCCCACAGCAAGAAAGACCAACACCCATGCCCACCCACGACGACGCAGACAAACTCTACAAACAAGCACTAGAAGCTGGGCGCCGAGGCGACCACCCCCAAGCAACCACCCTATTCGAGCAGGCACTCACCCTCTACCAAACACTCCCCAACACACAACGCGAACAGGCAAACTGCCTGCACAACCTCGCCAACACACTATTCCTGCTGGGCAAACCAGCCGACGCCGAACCCTACTACCACCAAGCACTCACCCTCTACCAAGGCATCCCCAACACCGAGATGAACCAGGCCAACTGCCTGCATTTCCTCGCCACCACACTGGCTGATCTGGGGAAACCAGCCCAGGCCGAACCCTACTACCGCCAGGCACTCACCCTCTACCAAGATATCCCCAACACCGAGGAGAAACAGGCCACCTGCATGCTCCACCTCGCCACCACACTGGCTGATCTGGGGAAACCAGCCGACGCCGAACCCTACTACCACCAGGCACTCACCCTCTACCAAACACTCCCCAACACCGAGGAGAACCAGGCCACCTGCCTGAACAACCTCGCCACCACACTACGTGAGCTGGGCAAACCAGCCGACGCCGAATCCCACTACCACCAGGCACTCACCCTCTACCAAGCAATCCCCAACACCGAGAAGAACCAGGCCACCTGCCTGTTCAACCTCGCCACCAGCCTGGCCACGCGGGGCAAACTAGCCCAGGCCGAACCCTACTACCGCCAAGCACTCACCCTCTACCAAGACATCCCCAACACCGAGGAACAGCAGGCCACCTGCCTGTACAACCTCGCCACCACACTGCGGATGCTGGGCAAACTAGCCGAGGCCGAACCCTACTACCACCAGGCACTCACCCTCTTCCAAACACTCCCCAACACCGAGGAACAACAAGCCAACTGCCTGTACATCCTCGCCACCACACTGGATGATCTGGGCCAACTAGCCGACGCCGAACCCTACTACCACCAGGCACTCACCCTCTACCAAGCAATCCCCCACACCCAGCGTAGCCAGGCCATCTGCCTGTTCAACCTCGCCACCATCCTGGCCACGCGGGGCAAACTAGCCCAGGCCGAACCCTACTACCGCCAAGCACTCACCCTCTACCAAGGCATCCCCAACACCGAGGAACAGCAGGCCACCTGCCTGTACAACCTCGCCCACACACTACTCCTGCTGGGCAAACCAGCCGAGGCCGAACCCCACTACCGCCAAGCACTCACCCTCTACCAAGGCATCCCCAACACCGAGGAACAGCAGGCCAACTGCCTAGGCAACCTCGCCACCAGCCTGCATGAGCGAGGGAAACCAGCCCAGGCCGAACCCTACTACCGCCAAGCACTCACCCTCTACCAAGGCATCCCCAACACCGAGAAGAACCAGGCCGACTGCCTGCTCAACCTCGCCGCCAGCCTGACCACACGGGGCAAACTAGCCGACGCCGAATCCTACTACCGCCAGGCGCTCACCCTCTACCAAGGCATCCCCAACACACAACGCGACCAGGCCAACTGCCTGTTCAACCTCGCCACCACACTACGTGAGCTGGACCAACTAGCCCAGTCCGAACCCTACTACCACCAAGCACTCACCCTCTACCAAGACATCCCCGGAACAGAACACGACCAGGCCACCTGCCTGAAGAACCTCGCCACCACACTACGTGAGCTGGGCAAACTAGCCCAGTCCGAACCCTACTGCCACCAGGCACTCACCCTCTACCAAAACATCCCCAACACCGAGGAACAACAAGCTGGCTGCCTGAACAACCTCGCCACCACACTACATGAGCTGGGCAAACCAGCCGACGCCGAACCCTACTACCACCAAGCACTCACCCTCTACCAAAACATCCCCAACACCGAGGAACAACAAGCTGGCTGCCTGAACAACCTCGCCACCACACTACGTGAGCTGGGCAAACTAGCCGACGCCGAACCCTACTACCACCAAGCACTCACCCTCTACCAAAGCATCCCCAACACACAACGCGACC
>NZ_JAPWAG010000035.1:0-20518 GCF_041432775.1 Pauljensenia sp. 20925_1_34
TACGACACTCACAACATCCCCACGCCGGCCTCGTTCTGCCTCTCATGCATGAGGCCGGGGCAGAGTTTCGGGGCCAACTCACCGACGCATCGTGGCTAAGCTAGAGCACAACCGCTCGTACCCCCGCAGCGCACCCATGCACCGACGCAAGGAAGGGCCACCATGAACACCGAGCAAGTCGGGGCCGTGGAGCATTTCGGCACCGACTACGCCCAAGCCTGCGAGCTGCGCGGCATCCCCACGGAACGCCTGCACGCCATGCCCTTCGTCATGAACATCATCAAGGTAACCCCACGCACTTCGACTACGTATACAGCACGTTGAGAGAGCAAGGTTTCACCCCGCGCCAGCATTTGCAGCTGTCTAAAGCTCCTTCAACACGCGGTCATGGGTATCCCACACCTGTACAACAATTCACCAACTGCACCAGAGCCACCTTGGCTACCGCACCCCCATAGAAGCATTCAACCAACTCATTGCTACCACCCATTGACACCGCCTACATACATGCACACGCAACACCAAATTCTCCTACACTAAATCAGTCCACACGCCATTGAAAAACTTAGTTCAGTAAAGTACGCATTGAGAAGACGCTCATTATCACAGCTTGCCCCAACATTAAATGCTGAGCATCCAAACACAGACAAAGCGGACACAACTTCAACACTCGTAATGCCGCATTCTGAAAACACAAAGAATGTCACATTCTCAACATCAATATTGCGGACATCGAGATACGCAGACACCAAACTCACAATCAGTTTTCTATAGCCCTGCACTCCCACTTGCTTAGTCTCACTACTCTGAAGAGAAACCTCATCCCACTTAAAGTTAGTAACACCCATCAGGGAAGACACATACCGCGATTGACGCATAGGCCTGGAACCATAGCCTGACCGCACAGTCGCATCAAGAAAAATCAATCGTGTGCCAGGCTTAACAAAGTCACACATAGAAAAATAGGGAATGCAGGGCTGCCCTTTCGCAGACCTCAGACGAGCAGCAAGTTCACCCTGCTTCCACCGGACATACATAAAAAACAGAAGAAAGCCAAACGGAATAAGCATTAAGAGACCAAATAGGAGAGAGACGCAAAGAAGGAAACTGCTCAAACTGGCGGTAGGTTCCCATTTACCACTCATCTCACTCAAGATATAAAATAGCCCATACAGTAGAAATAACACGAAGCAAGCGTACGACAGGATATCCGCCCTGCCAACAAGACCCCTATATTGTTTTCTTGAATACGAACGAACAACACCCCACGATACATCATCAGCGATTTTCCCCTTGAGGAAACGCGCAGACTTCTGGTTACCTAAAACCTCAGCATATTTATCAAGAACTCTCAAATACGCTAATTCTCTCGGCTCCGAACGCCACCCAAATACACTTTTAGACCGCGCGAGATCAGCTCTTGTCGACATAACCTCCCACGCGAAACGAGATAATTTAATTAGGAGCCCAACACCCGCAAAAATCAAAGGTACTATTTGCAGCAACTCACCCCTCCTATTTCACACTGCACTAACCAGAAACCTTAGTTGCCACTCTAATTTCTACTACTTGTAAACAGGCCAAAAGAAACTCACTCGACATATCTGCTCACTTCCCATTCAAACTCGGTTGAAACACTCCATCACCTTCCACTCACCTCCCCTCGCACTCCCCTGACGCTCAAGCACGCCCTCTTCCTTGAGCTGTGCGACGATGCGCTCAGCGCTCCTCTTCGAGCACCCAAGGTGCTGCGCGAGCTGGGCGACGGTGGAGCGCGAGTTATCGCTCAGGAAAGCAAGCGCACGGGCTCGCTCCACGTCCACTGCACTCTCTGGCCGCGCGTACGGAAGTATGGCTTCCCTGATTGCTTCGAGCATGAACTCCACGAAACTCTCACACGAACCGGTCGCACCCGAACGCGCCAAGGCCTCGTAATAATCCGCCTGCCGCCTCCTGATGGTGGACTCGATGGGCACCCAGGCCAGCACCGGACGCCACCGCGACAACAGCAGCGTGTGCCAGAGCCGTCCCATCCGGCCATTCCCATCTGAAAAGGGGTGGCAGAACTCGAACTCGAAGTGGAAAATGCACGAGGCAAGCAGCGGATGCACACGCGTCGCGCGCAGCCACTCGAAGAGGCCTCCCATCACCTCGGGGACGTAGGCTGCCGGAGTCCCCGCATGGATGAGAGCATCCCCGTTGAACACGCCAACATTGCCCGATCGAAAACGCCCAGCGTCAGGGACGAGGCCACCCATCATCACGAGGTGAACGCGCAGCAGATCCTCCAACGAATAAGGATCGAGTTCAGGAATAAGGTCGTAGGCGGCGCGCGCGTTTTCGACTTCGAGGATGTCGCGCCGGTCTCCGAGAACCCGCTTGCCGTCGATAATCGCGCTCACCGCGCGCTCATCGAGTTTGTTTCCTTCGATGACGAGCGAGGAGTAGATCGTCTGGATCCGCAGCTGCCGACGCAGCGTCGGGCTGGTCGACAGAGGGGCTTGAGGCGACAGCATGCCGACGAGCTCAGCGATCTCCATGCACAACGCATCGATCGCGTCGGTGCGTTCAAACGACGGCTCGTAGGCCATGACCACCCCCTATTACCGCCACAATTATACCGCCACTGGCGGTAATCGCGTGGCCACAAAGGGCACCTGACCAGCAAACGGCAGGAGGCCTCGTCCATTGACGAGGCCTCCTCGAAGTTAGCTCTTCACGCTCGTTGTCTTCGGATACGGGATCACCTCGAGATGCCCGGAGACGAGCTCACCCAGGAACACCTGCTTGACCGAGGAGTACCCCAACTTCTTGAGTTCCTCCTTGACCCAGGCTTTATCCTTGCCTGCAAGAAGGAGACCATCAGGTACGAGCTGACCGTCAGTCACGAGCGGCAGGAGCGAGCGCTTAGAGCCGTCACCTCGCACGCGAATCGTCAAAGACCCGTTGGTTTCCATGATCGCTGCGGCGACGTCACCCACGCTGGCAATCTTCTGCTCACGCAGGCTCCTACTCAGTCCCTCCGCGGTCATTCCCACCTTCGCACAGCGCGCAATATCCACTTCACCATCACGAACGATCAGCTCAGGCTGACAGGCCGCAAGCTTCTTAAAGGTTTTGCTGGTATCGATGAGGATCTTCGTCGCGATAACAACGAGCGACCAGATCAAGATGATGACGAGAAACTGCAAGACGGAAATCGACGAGTTGTAGATGACGCCGCCAATGATGCCGCCCAGCACGTAGTTCTGCACCTGGTTGAGAGGCGTATTCAGCGAGAAGTCGCGCTTTCCCAAGATGTTGATCTGGAGCAGCATCGTGAGGATACCGAGCGCAAACTTGATAGCGGTCAGCGTGTAGAAGTCCATGTCAGCGCTCCCCGTTCACATAGATGCCATGGTCAATGATGTGCGTGCGCTCAAGACTGAAAGAATTGTTGTCATTATTGAGATGGACGGTGTAGTCCTCCTCGTTAAAGCGCACGATCATCCCGTCCTGCAGGGACGTCTTATTCACCATGACATCACGCGCCTGGACACCGTGATCGATGGCGACACCCTCCATGAAGCCCACGAGCAGCTGCGCCTGCGACTGCTGGTCGCTGAGCCTCAGGTACTGCTCGGTCTGGATCCCCAGGAGCACGAGCGAGAACACGAGGAGCCCAATGCCCGCGTCACGCCAGCGGGTTTTCACCCGGTTACGCAGATACAGGGCACTAAAAGCGAGAGCCACAACGAGCAAGACAATGATCGCAGCCAGACGCCGTGTCGCATCCAAACTCTGGTGCGACACAATGTAGTCGAGGGTATAAAAATTCATGTGCTTTCCCGGTTCATGAGTGCCGTGTAACGGGCTAACACTAGCACCGGATGACCCGCAGATAGAGGGCCTATCTGCCCCAGGATTCGCGCGATGAGCCACACGCCGACGCAGCCAACGACAGGAGGCCTCATCCATCGCCGAGGCCTGGGCCAAGATCGCGTGAAACACTCAGTTGATCCCGTGAAACACTCAGTCGGTTCCGTGGAACGTCCACGCGCGGCCGCGCACTCCGCGCGCGATGTAGCTGGCGCCAGCAAGCGTCAGGGCGAGGCCCAGGCCCGTGTAAAAGAAGGCGATAAACCAGTCGGGAACAATACCCGCGGCGCGCATGCCGATACCGAGGGACATCATGAACGCCATCATGAGGTAGCTCTTGCGATCGAAGAATCGGACGACGTGGTGGCGCTCCCCCTCCAGGTCGGCGATGCGCTGGATGTTCTTCTGGACGAGCTTGGAAAACATCGGATGGAACGCGCAGAAGATGGCGATGGCGCCGCCCGCGAGCGCCAGGAAAACAATCGCCGCGACTCCGCGCATGTCGATGGCCGCGCGCACGCCAAGGATCGCGACGTTCAGGCCGGCAAGCAGCCAGACGATGCCGGCGACGGCGATCAGGGACTGCTTCTTGATGCGGAATCGACTCATTTCTTAGTGTCCTTTTCTTCTGCGGTGTCGTCGTACAGGGAGGTGTCAAGGAGGGCGAACAGCGTCTCACATTCATCGCCCGCCATGAGGGAGGCGAAGACGGCGCGCAGCACGTAGCGACACAGGGCCTCGGCACTCATGGGGCCGACGAGCCGGGAACGAACCACGGCCTCGTCCGCGTCGAGAACACGCGCGAGTCCGCGCTCGATATGGGCGAGCATGGGGGCGCGCACGGCGTCGAGGGCTTTCTGTTCGCCGCTGGGGAGGCGGCGCATTTCGGTGAACCAGTCGACGCTCATGTCGGAGCGCACAGCGCATAGGGCCTCGCGAAATCGCCGCACGTAGGAGGTGAACCGCTCGCCGGGGCGCACGGCGCACAGCTCGCCGGAGAGGTTCTCATCGAAGAAGCGGGTGAGCACGGCGGCCGTCAAGTCTGCCTTGGTCGGGAAGTAGCCGTAGACCGAGCCGACCGCGATGCCGCACGCGGTGGCGACCTTGCGCACGGAGAGCGCGGAGATGCCGTCGCGCGAGGCAATGGCGTAGGCCTGGCTGACCAGCCTCTCCGGGTCGATCACTTGTTTGGGCACGAAATCCTACTGTCTTGCGAGCTGCGACAATCCTTAATGAACAGTGTTCAGTATAGGCCTGAGCAAGCCCTCGTCAATCGCAGAACCGAGGGATCACAGCGCTCCTGACGCCAACTCGTCACATGTCACACGCCTACACGCGACCGCCGTCAGGCATGCCTTCCCGGGATGACTATAGGCTGACAATCAGCGGCGTCCGCGCAGTTCGACTACCGCACTGCCGTTCCAGCGCACGCCTCTGATGAGAACGAAGGAGCTCACATGGACCACATCACCCTGAACAACGGCGTCACAATCCCCCAGGTCGGCCTCGGCACCTACCTGCTCGAGCCGGACGATGCCCAGTCGGCGGTCACCTACGCGCTCGACAACGGCTACACGCTCATCGACACGGCGAACGTCTACGTGAACGAGCGCGCCGTCGGACGAGGCATGCGCGCATCCTCGAAGGCGCGCGATGAGATCTTCCTCGAGACGAAGCTCTGGCCGTCGTTCTTCGAGCGTTCCACCGCCGTCGACGAGACGCTCGAGCGCCTGGGTACGGACTACATCGACCTGATGATCCTGCACCAGCCCGCCGGCGACACGGTCGCGGGATACCGCATCCTCGAGAAGGCCCATAAGGAAGGCAAGATTCGCGCGATCGGCCTGTCAAACTTCGACGTGGCCCAGACGCAGCGCATCCTCAACGAATGCGAGGTTGTCCCCGCGATCAACCAGGTCGAGTGCCACCCCTACTTCCCACAGAAGGAGCTCAAGGAACTCCTCAAGGAGCACAACATCGCGCTGCAGGCGTGGTACCCGCTCGGCGGGCGCGGCAACGACTCGATCATGACCGAGCCCCTCGTCCAGGAACTTGCCGAGAAGCACGGTAAGTCCCCCGCCCAGGTGCTGCTGCGTTGGCATATCCAGCAGGGACACATCGTGATCCCGGGCTCGAAGACGCCGTCGCACATCGCTCAGAACATCGACCTGTTCGACTTTGCGCTGACCGACGAGGACATGGCCCAGATCGATTCCCTCGACAAGGGGAAGCCGTTCTTTGAGCACAACGACGAGGTCTTGGCCGGGTTCCTCGCATACGTGCCCGACGTGGAGGGCCAGAAGTAGGCCCGTTCCCTGCGCATCCCCGTGATCGACCTGTCCACGAACGCCGCCTTCGGAGCGGCACTCATCCCTCCATGTTCGCCGCGGTCACTCCATCGGCCAGAGTTCCGTACGCGGTGACGCAGTGCCCGAAGAACATGTCGTCATCGTCGAAGTAGGCTGAAAATGAACCGTCGGCGTCCATCGCAATGCTGCGCAGCTCGATCCGGCGAGCGAAGCTCTCTTCCGTAATCTCGGGGACCTCCTCGTCGGTGGACTCGCGCCACTCGCACGCGAGGTCGGTGAGCTCATGTGCGGCGCTCGCGCGCATGTCGCGGTCCCAGCGATCCTGCTCCGCCAGCATCACCTTCATCGCCCGCCTGGCATCGGCCCAGGTGTCCTCATCCGCCGCATCAACCTCGAGCACCAAGAAGATCTGCTCACCGCACCACAGAATCTCCCCCTCGAACGTGTCGAGATCCTTGTCGAGAGTGAGCTCTCCGAGCACCTCATCAGTCACCACGACCGGCCTGCGGTATTCGGCCAGCACCTCTTCCAAGGCGGGGCACGGGGGATCCTCTTCCAGGACCTCGACGATCAGGAACTCGTTCAGCGAGGAGGCGGTCACGCCCTCGGGAACCTCGTGCGGGACCTCCTTGCGCGCCTTGAGGCGGTATACCGCTTCCCGACGGAAGCGATCGAGGATTCCTCCGGCATCATGTTCCTCGTCGCTGACGGGATAGACGATCCGGCCGTCACCCGTGTGCAGTGTGCCGGTCTGGCAGTCCACATACGCGATGAAGTAGTGCGAGGCGTCCCAGAATCCGTTCCTCTTGCCGGCCCCGCCACCGCCGGCGAGCAGGACGAGGATCTCCCTGGCCTCGTCCTCAAACGTGCGCTCCCATTCGGCCTGCGTCATGTTGTTTTGCGAGCGCATGTATTCGAGCAGATCCACGTGCCATCCTCCTTGATCCAGGGCTGCCGCTTAGCTACGACAAACCCTACCCGGCACGAGGCGTGACGACCGACTCAGAGGCGAACGAGCCCCGGCCTCATCCCGAGAAAACGCGAAAGCGGTCACTTCGTGAGCTCTTCAAACACGTCCGCGTAGGCATCCATGAAGTCAACAGCGACATCGACAGCACTCTCAGACTGCTGTGCAGGCTGAATGACGACCCACGGCCTGTTGTTCTTGAGGATCGTGACAGGCTTCCCCGTCCTATTCACCTCTGCTGTCACTCGCGAAAAGTTGTTCTTCGCATCGGCGAGCCCCATAGTCAGTGTCGACATTCTATGCCTTTCAACTTTAGCCATAATTATGGCCAGAATCTGGCCTCAGTTCAAGCGACTAACCACTCATGAGCACGGAAGATCTGGGGCTCGCCACACTCGCCCGATAAAGAAACCCGGCCTCGTCCCACGATTCAGGGACGAGGCCGGGGCTATCAGTCTCCAAGCTCAGCTCAGTATGAGCGTCACTCCCACTCGATGGTGGCCGGGGGCTTGGAGGTCACGTCGAGGACGACGCGGTTGACCTCGGGCACCGAGTTTGTGATGCGCGTGGAGATGCGGGCCAGGACGTCGTAGGGCAGGCGCGTCCAGTCGGCCGTCATCGCGTCCTCGGAGGACACGGGGCGCAGCACGATCGGGTGGCCGTAGGTGCGGCCGTCACCCTGGACGCCCACGGAACGAACGTCGGCGAGCAGGACGACCGGGCACTGCCAGATCTCCTGATCCATACCTGCAGTTGCGTAGTGCGGACAAAACACGCAAACCCTCTGCAGGCGCCGCGCACCAAAATCCCACCGGCATACAATGACTAAATGACTGAAACAAGCAGGAAAGCGCAGTGGTTTTCCGATAACGAACGCAACTGGGACGACCGCGCCGAGCTGCACATGGCTGGCAACTACTGCGACTACCAGCATCTTCTCGAGGACCCGACGGCCATCAGTGCCGAATTGGCCCAAGATATCGAAAAATTTGGCGATCTCACGGGCAAAGAGGTCATCCACCTGCAGTGCCACGTCGGAACCGACACGATCGGGTTTGCACGCCGCGGGGCCTCGCGCGTCATTGGCCTCGACCTGTCCGAGGCCTCACTTGCCCACGCACGCAGCATCGCCGAGCGCGCGGGCGCTGACGTCAACTTCGTTCACGCGAACGTGTACGACGCGCGCCAAGCAGTCTCCGGCGACTTCGATCTGGTATACACCTCGATCGGAGTCCTGTGCTGGCTCCCCGATATCGCCCAGTGGGCACAAGTCGTCGCATCCTTGCTCAAACCGGGCGGCACTTTCTTCATCCGTGATGACCACCCGATGTTCATGACAATCGGGGAGGATATTTCCGACGGGCTCAAGATCGAGCAGCCATACTTCGAGCAGGACGCTCCGATGACGTGGGATGACGATTCAAGCTACGTGGACTCCCCCGGTGCGCCGCGGATTACTCACACAACGAACCACCAGTGGAATCATTCCCTTGGCCAGATCGTCACTGCTCTCATCAACGCTGGGCTGGTGATTGATGAGCTTGAAGAGACCCCGCGCGCTGCCTGGTGCCCGTGGCCCGAACTTATGGAACAAGATTCCACTGGCGGATGGCATCTTCGTGAGCACCCCGAACGTCTGCCCCTTCAGTTTGCGATCACCGCACACAAAAACTGAGGGCACACTCCTACTCCACTTGGATCAAGCATTTTTCGCGTGCATGTACTCGAGTAGATCTATCCCGATCTTTCCTTGAACAAACAGAGCATGCGCATGAGAATGACTACTCCCAGTTGGGTAATCGCCCATATGCAAGGGACCCCCGAAGCCATTAATTCAGGGGTCCCTCATGCTGAATTCACAGCACCAATGCGGAAGTACTACTCCCACTCGATTGTCGCATAGCCCGTTTCCGTGTAGTCAGCGGGGCAGGTGAGCTGGGATTCCTTTTACTCTTTCATCGAGAGAGCCGTGTAGTCACCCTGTAGTCAGCACTGACTACATGCGATGTAGTCACTTGAGAAGAGTATTTTCGTCCGACCGAAGAGTGATAGCTTTGACCTGCGGAAACGCAGTTCGGTTGTGCGCAACTGACTACATGGATGAAAGGGGTGCCGACGGGGTGGGCCGCTCCCCGACCCGAGAGTAACAAATCCCGAGCGAAGAGTGTTGGCGATGATCTGGGGAAATATACTCTAAAGAGAAGGAAGTAACCACATAGAACGCAATGTGGATCTACAAATGTCGCTCATCGTGCTAACGAAAATGTGCAAGAAGAGGCTGCAGTTACCCAACACTATTTCAGCGCAACCATGAGTTGCTCAATCTTACTGTTCACAAAGCTAGGATTATCAACATTCGAGTTATGCCCTGCTCCAGGTATCCACACGAGAGGGATCTTCTCACCAGCAGCCCATTTACGGTTAAACACTTTGACATCGCCAGCATGGTCCTTCTCCCCGCAGAGCAAGAGCGCCGGACAGTCAATGTTGTAAGCGCGCCTAGATTCAACAGCATCGGCGAGCATCTTGTAGCCGTGCGCGGCGAGCTCCACATACTCCTCCTTGGCGTAGCTCTCGATGAAGGAACGCATGCCGGCCTTCCCCTGGGCGGTTGTTGCCACGCCCCACGATCCCAGCACCTTCAGCCACGACCAGGGCACAAACTGGTACATCCCCTTGGTATGGCGCAGCGCTTTGACCTCCCACGTCGAGTAGTACTTCCTCTTGAGCGGCGCTGAATCAATGGAGACGAAGCCGGCAGCTTCTCTCGGATGGAGGTCGATGAACGCCTGTGCAACGTAGCCGCCGACCGACTGGCCCACAAGCACGAGGTTTTTGATGCTCTCAGCCTCCAAAATTGCGTGCAAAATACGGGCGCAATCGTCCATGGAGAAGTCAAGCGGATATGGGCGCGACTTCCCATGTGCAGGAGCATCCCATACCAGGCAGTTTGCCTTACCTGAGAAATACGCCATCTGCGCGTCGAACATGGTGTGGTCGGCAGTGAGACCAGGAAGAAATACAAGCCACGGTGCGTCCGTGTCAGCAGAAGCGTCTATCCAATAGAAGACATTGCCGCTGCTGGTGTGGTAAACGCGCTCATGCAAGGTTTGAGGCATGTTGAATCTTTCGCAATCAGGTTTTTAGCTGGACAGGCAGCCGTGGCGTCTTTGGCAGGTACTCGCTTGAGGACGACTAGATCTCCCAGACCGGGACAGCCTGAACGTCACGCGTCACGAAATAGGGTTCGTCGGTCTGGCAGACCACGTGCCCGAACCCGACCTCGTAATCAGAAAGACCTTCCAGGCAGCTGAAGTTCTTGACGGCATCGCCGCCAACAGTGGCGGCAGTCTTGACCTCAACGGGGTGCAGCACGTGCCCTTCCTGTATGACGAGGTCGATCTCGCGCTTCTTCGCATCGCGGTAGAACCACACGTCACGAAGGTTGGCACCCGCGTTCATGTAGCTCTTGAGCACCTCCGAGACGACGAACGTCTCGAAAACGTGACCGGCTACCGCCCCGTTGCGGAGCTGGTCGGGGGTGGTCCAGCGAGTGAGGTGGCACACGAGCCCCGTGTCCATGAAGAAGATCTTCGGGGTCTTGGTGAGGCGCTTGTCCACGTTCGACCAGAACGGCTGGATGACCCTAACGATATTCGACGCCTGGAGCACCGAGAGCCATGCCTTGACTGTTTTATGGTCTACATCGATTGCGTTTCCGATGTCGGTGGCATTGAAAAGCTGTCCCGATCTTGCAGCGCATGCGACCATGAAGCTGTAGAACTTCGCCTCGTCCTTCACGTTGATGAGATCGCGGACGTCGCGTTCGAGGTATGAGGATACGTAATCCGAGTAGAAGGAGTCCCAATCCACGGAGTTATCCAGGAGCTCTGGCATAGAGCCCCTGTGGATGATGCTCCAAATATCCAAGTCCTCCACGCGTTTTGGCTTAGCAATTTGTGCCGGAACGTAGGAATGCGGGTTGTCCGCCGCCCCGATGAACTCCCTCAGGCTGAGGGAGGGCATCTCGAGAATCCTGATCCTGCCGGCCAGGGACTCGCTCACGCCCTTCATCAGATGGTACGTCTGCGACCCAGTGAGCACGATGCGGCCCCTCTGGTCGGATTGGTCGACAATCCACTTCACAGGGGAGAACAGCTCGGGCACCCGCTGGACCTCGTCGATGATCAGAGGCAAGTCATGCGAATCAAAGAAGAGCACTGCGTCCTGCTTAGCCAGCAGGTAGTCGCGCGGGTTCTCCATCGAGACGTAGCTAAAGGTGTCCCCAAGGTGCTCTTTGAGCACCGTTGTCTTCCCGACCTGCCGCGCGCCGGTGACGAGAACCACCTTGCCCTGCGTAAGCATGGCGTCGATGGTCGCCTCAATTTCACGCCTGATGTACATGAGTTATCTCCTTTATCCGGAGATAATTGTCTCATCTCGTATTAATGTGGTCAAATTTGGGAATGCCATTCCCAAATTTGACCTATTCCCACTCGATGGTGGCCGGGGGCTTGGAGGTCACGTCGAGGACGACGCGGTTAACCTCGGGCACCGAGTTGGTGATGCGGGTCGAGATGCGGGCCAGGACGTCGTAGGGCAGGCGCGTCCAGTCGGCCGTCATCGCGTCCTCGGAGGACACGGGGCGCAGCACGATCGGGTGGCCGTAGGTACGGCCGTCACCCTGGACGCCCACGGAACGCACGTCGGCGAGCAGGACGACCGGGCACTGCCAGATCTCCTGATCCAGGCCGGCCGCCGTGAGCTCCTCGCGGGCGATCAGATCGGCGGCACGCAGGATGTCCAGGCGCTCGCGCGTGACCTCGCCAATGATGCGGATGCCCAGGCCGGGGCCCGGGAAGGGCTGACGGTTCACCAGGTAGTCGGGCAGGCCCAGCTCGCGGCCAACCGCGCGCACCTCGTCCTTGAAGAGGGTACGCAGGGGCTCGACCAGCTCGAAGGTCATGTCCTCGGGCAGGCCGCCCACGTTGTGGTGGCTCTTGATGTTGGCCGCGCCCTCGCCGCCGCCGGACTCGACGACGTCGGGGTACAGGGTGCCCTGGACGAGGAACTTCACCTCGCCGCCGGCGGCACCGACCTCTTCGATGACCTGCTTCTGGGCGGCCTCGAAGGAGCGGATGAACTCACGGCCGATGATCTTACGCTTCGCCTCGGGCTCGGTGACGTCGGCCAGGGCGGACAGGAAGCGCTCGGACTCGTCGCACGTGATGACGCGGATGCCCATGCCGCGCGCGTAGTCGTTCTCGACCTGCTCACGCTCGCCCGCACGCAGCAGGCCGTGATCGATGAAGAAGCACGTCAGCTGGTCGCCGACGGCCTTGTGCACGAGGGCCGCAGCCACGGAAGAGTCCACGCCACCAGACAGGGCGCAGATGACCTGCGCGTCGCCGACCTGCTCACGGATCTTCGCAACCTGCTCGTCCACGATGGACCCGGCGGTCCACGCGGGCGTGATCCCCGCACCCTTGTACAGGAAGTTCTTCAGCGCGTCCTGGCCGAACTGGGAGTGGCCCACCTCGGGGTGCCACTGCAGGCCGTAGAGGCGACGCTCGCGCGACTCGAAGGCCGCGACGGGGGTCTCGGCGGTGGAGGCCGTGACGGTGAAGCCCTCGGGCGCGCCCTGAACGGCATCGCCGTGGCTCATCCACACGATCTGGTCGTCGGGGGTGCCGTCAAACAGGCACGAGTCACCGGCCACGGTGGCCTCGGTGTGCCCGTACTCGCGGGTGCCCGTGCGACCCACGGTGCCACCGAGGGCATGGGCCATGGTCTGGAAGCCGTAGCAGATTCCCAGGACCGGCACCCCAGCCTCGAAAATCGCGGGATCCACGGAGGGCGCACCCTCCTCGTACACGGACGAGGGGCCGCCGGACAGGATGATGGCGGCAGGCTCCTTGGCGAGCATGTCGGCCACGCTCATGGTGTGGGGGACGATCTCGGAGTAGACGGAAGCCTCACGCACGCGGCGCGCGATCAGCTGGGCATACTGCGCGCCGAAGTCGACGACGAGGACGGGATGCATGTCAGTAGCGTTCACCCTCCTCATGGTACCCGCGCCCGCCCGCTCGTCGCGCACCATAGCGCATGTCACCGCCCTTGCGCCGCGAGCATGACGACGGCCCCGCCCCCGGTGGGGACGAGGCCGACTCGAGTCACGCCCGAAGGCGTGGTATCAGCGGAAGAAGGAGCGCAGCATCGGGAAGGCTCCGGCGGCGACGGCGGCCTTGACGAGGTCGCCGATGATGAAGGGCACGAAGCCCTTGGCCAGGCCCTGGGCGAGAGTCATGTGTGCGAAGGGGATCATCCAGGCCAGGCCCAGGATGTACACGGAGAACAGGGAGGCCAGGGCGACGGGCGCCATCGTGAGGACGCGACGGTCGGCGCCGCGCTGGGCGGCCAGGCCGGCGATGGCGGCGACCAGGAAGTAGCCGAGGATGTAGCCGAAGGAGGCGAAGGCCCAGCCAACGTTCGAGCCCGTGAAGACGGGGGCGCCGGCGATGCCCAGGAGGGCGTAAGCGGCGACGGAGACGAGGCCTCGGCGGGCTCCCAGGGTCGTGCCCACCGAGAGGGCGCCGAGGGTGCCCAGCGAGACGGGCACGGGTGTGAAGGGCAGCGGCACGGAGATGCGGGCGAGGACGATCATGGCGATCGTGCCGGCGGCGACGAGGGCGATCTCACGGAGGATCGTACCGCCGAAGCGGTCGGCGAGGACTCGGTTTTCGCGGGCAACTGCGGCGGGGGCGACGGTCAGCGTGGACATGCGGGGCCTTTCAACAGGGCTAAGAGCCTTTTATTCAATACTTGAACGATATGCTGACTGCGCCCCCCTGTCAAGCACACCCGAGCACATCACAGGGGGCGAGCGCCACACCGGCGCTCGCCCCCTGGAACCCATGAGCGGGACAGATCAGTGCGCGAAGTGGCGCGTGCCCGTCAGGTACATCGTGATGCCCGCGACGTTCGCCGCATCAATCGACTCCTGGTCACGCACCGAGCCGCCAGGCTGGACGACGGCCTTCACGCCGGCATCGATGAGCACCTGCAGCCCGTCCGCGAAGGGGAAGAAGGCATCCGACGCGGCGACCGCACCGAGGGAACGCTGCTCGGGAGCCTCACCCACGACCTCGGACGCGCGAGCGCCGCCCGCACTGTCGACGGTGGACGCCGCCGCGTCCCCCGTCGAGCGCGAGCCCAGCGTGTTCGCCCGCTCGACCGCCAGCTTGCACGAGTCCACGCGGTTCACCTGGCCCATGCCCACGCCCACCGACGCGCCATCCTTGACCAGCAGAATCGCGTTGGAACGGACCGCGCGCACCGTGCGCCACGCGAACTCCAGGTCCGCCAGCGTCGCCTCGTCGGCGGGAGCGCCGGCCGCGAGGGTCCAGTTCTCCGGCGAGTCGCCGGGCGCGTCGATGTCGTCGCGCTCCTGGACCAGCAGGCCGCCGCTGATCTGCTTGAACTCGTACGAGCCGCGAGCCGGGGGCTCAACCTGCAAGACGCGCAGGTTCTTCTTGGTAGCCAGCACCTCGAGCGCGCCCTCCTCGTAATCGGGGGCCAGCACGACCTCGGTGAAGATCGGGACGATCTGGCGCGCCAGCTCCACGCTCACCGGGCGATTCACGGCGATCACGCCGCCGAACGCCGACACGGGGTCGCAGGCGTGCGCGAGGCGGTGAGCCTCGGCCACATCGTCCGCCACCGCAATGCCGCAGGGGTTCGCGTGCTTGATGATCGCGACGCAGGGGCGCTCGTGATCGTAGGCGGCGCGCAGGGCCGCATCGCCGTCCGTGTAGTTGTTGTAGCTCATGGCCTTGCCATGCAGCTGGCGAGCGTTCGCGATACCCGGGGCCAAGGCCTCGTCGTCGACCTCCTCGTCCTCGAAGGACTCGTCGATCTCCCGGTACACGGCCGCGCCCTGGTGCGGATTCTCGCCGTAGCGCAGCGACTCCACGCGCTCAAAGGCGTCGGCGACGAACACGGGCATGCCCGAGGCCTGCCCCTCCACCTCGGGGGCCTCCACCACGCAGTCCTCGCCGACCTCGTAGCCCAGCGAGGCCAGGAACGCCGCGTCAGACGCATCCAGGTGGGTCTCAGCAGCCTCATCGAGGGTCTCGCGCACATCCTCCAACTCAAGCTCGTCAGCCAGCCAGCCGGCGATCGCCAGATCGTAGGTCGCCGTGTGGGCAAACGCCTCGGCGGCCAGCGCGCGGCGCTGCTCGAGGGTAAAGCCCTCCCCCGCCACGGCCTGCACCACATCCGCGTAACGCTCCGGTGAGGTCACGACCGCGACCGACGGGTGATTCTTCGCCGCCGCGCGCACCATCGAAGGCCCGCCGATGTCGATCTGCTCGACACACTCGTCGAAAGAGGCGCCCGAAGCGACCGTGTCCTGGAACGGGTACAGGTTGCACACGACCAGGTCAAACGCCTGGATCCCCAGCTGGGCGATCTGCTCGCGATGCGCGGCCTTACGCTGATCGGCCAGGATGCCGGAGTGAATGAAGGGGTGCAGGGTCTTGACGCGCCCCTCAAGCACCTCCGGGAAACCCGTCACATCATCGACCGGGGTGACGGCCACGCCGGTCGCCGCAATGCGCGCGGCCGTCGAGCCCGTGGACACAATCTCCACGCCGGCCTCGCCCAGCGCGCGCGCCAGGTCCTCCAAGCCCGTCTTGTCATACACAGAAATCAGGGCCCGCTTAATCGGGCGCACGTCGATGGGTTCCAGGTTGTCCAAGGAGACGGACATAGTTCCTCCAGGTTGAGAGCCAAACCCAGGCGCCCAGGCGGGCGACGCCTCGCGGGACATGCAGCCGCTCCCCGGTGGTAATCCACCCTCGCCAGTCGCGGCACCTCCCAGTCTAGTTCAGGCCCTCACCCTTCGTCCCCTTCGCCTCGGGGTCATCCGCGTCACCCTCGTCATCCTTGTCGGCAGGCTCAGCCCAGGCCTCGTCCGTGCCCTCCGGCTCCGCGCTCTCCGACTCCGCTTTCTCACCCGGCTCGGCCCACGCCTCGTCCCGCTGAGGAGAGGAACCGGCCCCCTCCTTCTCGCTGATCAACGAGGCCGTGGCAGCCTCACGCGACGCACGCTCGGCGCGGCGGCGGCGCAGAGCCTCACCCTCAGAGCGCACGCGCCCCGCGCCCTGGCCGACGAGCGCCAGCGTCGTCGGATGCGTCGCCAACGCCACCAGCATCGCCGGCAGCGCAATCTCCAGGAACAAGAACAACGTCGACCAGCCCACCAGCGGCCCCATGAACGACAAACGCACCGACCCCATGCTCACCGTCGCGCTCCACATCCACACGCCCATGATCACCACAAACACGACCGAGGCCAGCACCCCCTGAGCGCTCTGGTGCAACAGGTGAGAACGCCGATACAAGCGCGCCGAAGCAACGCCACAAGCGATACCCAACACGACCGGCACAAGAACCACCCAGTTGCCGGGCGCCGTCTCCGGGACCGTCCCCAGCAGCGGAATCGGCGGAATCGGGCCCGTCCCCACAACCGTCGGCGAATGAAGCGAATCCGTCGCCGTCATGAAACCCGCGCCCGACCACCAGGCCGCCGCCCACGCCATCATCGTGGGCGCGAACAGCACCTGCCCGCCCACGATAAAGATCGTATCCATCATCGACGAAGCACCCAGCAGCTCATGGATACCGCTCGCCCGACCCCACCCGGCCACGAGCGCCACCAGCGCCGCGACCGCCGAGGCCACCACGGTCACCAGACTCATCAAGCCGCCCATCTTGAAGCCGCCCGAAATCCAGTGCTGCATCGACGGAGCCTCGGAATCACGCACATAGCTCGACGCCGCAAACCAGATCGACCCGATCAGCGGAATCAAAATCGCGCCCAGCGTTCCCGTCCACCACTGCGAATGGGAGCCCGAAGCCCCCGACAGGAACCACGACGTCAGCAAGAAACCCGGCACCGCGAACAGCGCCGACGACCGAGGAAAGCCCGTCGTCGTACGAAGCAACAGGCGCACGAGCATAACCAAAAACACGCCGAACAGCGTCGGAATCACCCGGTAAGACACTCCGCCGGCCACCGACGTACCGCCGACGACGGCAACCCACAGGTCTCCGCCCAGCGCCAGCGCGTCACGCGGCGTCGTGTCGTTCATCCACGTGTTCGAACGCAGCGACAGGTAGCCGATCATCGTCACCACCGTCGTGATGGCCCAGCCCGCGAAGGCCGCCTCCACGCCCGCCAAGATGCCGCGGGCCCACCCCCTGGGCACGGCGACACGGATCGTCGTCCTGCCCGCCACGTAGGTGGTCGTCGTCCGTCTGGGACTGGGTACTTCTCTGATGCGCTCGCTCACAGGCCAATGGTGACAGAATCGGCCCGGGGCCGCGACGCTGCGCGCCGACCCCGGGCCGATTCAGGCTGTGACGTTATCGCGAGAGGATCTCGCGCGCGATCTGCGCCGTCTGCGAAGGAGTGCGACCCACGCGCACACCCACGGCCTCGAGCGCCTCCGCCTTCGCGGCGGCCGTACCCGACGAGCCGGACACGATCGCGCCAGCGTGGCCCATGGTCTTGCCCTCGGGGGCCGTGAAGCCCGCGATGTAGGCGACGACGGGCTTCGTCATGTTCTCCTGGATCCAGGCGGCCGCGCGCTCCTCGGCGTCGCCGCCGATCTCGCCGATCATGATGACGAGGTCCGTGTCGGGGTCCGCCTCGAAAGCAGCCAGCGCGTCGATGTGGGTGGTACCCACGACCGGGTCGCCGCCAATACCCAGGCACGTCGTGAAACCGAAGTCGCGCAGCTCGTACATGAGCTGGTAGGTCAGCGTGCCCGACTTGGAGACGAGGCCAAGGCGGCCCGGTCCCGTAATGTCCGCCGGGGTGATGCCCAGGTTCGCCTGCGCGGGCGAGATGATGCCCGGGCAGTTCGGGCCGATCAGACGCACGCCAGCCGCGAGCGCGCGCTCGACGACGATCGTGGAGTCCTGGACCGGGATTCCCTCGGTGATCAGGACGATCGTCTCGATGCCGGCCTCGATGGCCTCGAGGGCGGCACCCTTGGCGAAGGCCGGGGGCACGAAGATGACGGAGGCGTTCGCGCCGGTGGCCTCGCGGGCCTCGGCGACCGTGCCGAAGACGGGGACCTCGACCTGGCCGTCGGTCACCTTGTCGGCGCCCGGACCGTAGCCCTGCACGTCGAAGGTGACGGTCGTGCCAGCCTTACGAGGGTTCGTGCCGCCCACGATGGCCGTGCCGGCGCTCAGCATGCGCTGAGTGTGCTTGCGGCCCTCGGCGCCGGTCATGCCCTGGACGATGACCCGGGTATCAGAGTTGACGAAGATAGTCATGGTGTTCTCCTGCGGTTCTCGGGTCGTTACTTCGACGAGGCCTGGGCTGCGAGCTCGGCTGCACGCCGGGCCGCGCCGTCCATCGTTTCTTCCATGTGGACGAGCGGGTGCGCAGCCTCGGCGAGGATCGCGCGGCCCTCCTCGACCTTGTTGCCGTCGAGGCGCACGACGAGCGGCTTCGAGGCCGCGTCGCCCAGCGTCTCGAGCGCTCCGATGATGCCGCGGGCGACCTGGTCGCACGCGGTGATGCCGCCGAAGACGTTGACGAACACGGAGCGAACCTGCTCATCTCCGAGGATGATGTTCAGACCCTTGGCCATGACCTCGGCCGAGGCACCACCGCCGATGTCGAGGAAGTTCGCGGGCTTCATGCCGCCGAACTCCTCGCCGGCCATCGCGACCACGTCGAGGGTTGACATGACCAGGCCCGCGCCGTTACCGATGACGCCGACCTGACCCTCCAGGCGCACGTAGTTGAGCCCGGCCTCCTTCGCGGCGGCCTCGCGCGGATCCTGCGCGGCTTGGTCCACCAGCTCGGCGTGACCGGGGTGGCGGAAGCGCGCATTGTCGTCGAGGGTCACCTTGCCGTCGACGGCCCACACGGAGCCGTCGGGGCTGGAGACCAGCGGGTTGACCTCGACCAGGGTCGCGTCCTCGTCGCGGTAGACGCCCCACAGGGTTTCGAGGACGGGGGCGATGGCCTCGGCCGTTTCCTCGTCGAAGCCAGCTTCCTTGGCGATGCGGCGGGCAACCTCTGCATCAATGCCGACGGTGGGATCAAGGGGCACGCGGGCAAGGGCCTCGGGACGCTCCTTCGCGAGGGTCTCAATGTCCATGCCACCTTCGCGCGAGCACATCGCCAGGTGGCGGCGGTTCGAGCGGTCCAGCAGGATCGAGAAGTAGTATTCAGCGGCAATGTCCGCGCCGGACGCGATCATGACCTTCTTGACGATGTGGCCCTTGATGTCGAGGCCGAGGATCGCCTCAGCCTTCTCGTAGGCCTCGTCGGCGGTGTGGGCGAGCTTGACGCCGCCGGCCTTGCCGCGGCCGCCGGTCTTGACCTGGGCCTTGACGACCAGCAGCGAGGCCCCCTCAGCCAGGAGCTCGCGCGCACCCTCGCGCGCCTCGTCGGGGGTTGACGCCAGGCGGTAGTCGAGCACGGGCACGCCGTGCTCCTTGAACATCTGCCGGGCCTGGTACTCGTAGAGATCCACCTTATTCCCTCCGTTGAACGTGGTGTGGTCAGCGCAATAATTCTAACGTGTGACCGGCGTAAATGCCCCAGTTGCCGCATATTATCAAGGCTTGTCGCGCCCTTGACCGGAAGGAGCTTTCCCTTTGTCAAGGCTTTGCGTTGCGGTGCGGGTTGCTGGGGTCGTCGGGGCGGGCGTGCCCACCATGCCAGCAATGGGGTGTAGCTGCACATTGAGGGGTTAACACCGCCAGTGGGCCCCAGCTGCCCGGACCGCGGCGAGCACGCGACTCTACAGCGCCGCATCGATCAACCAACGCGCTGCATCCACCGATTCCGCCAAAGTGCAGACCCATTGCCCCGAATTGACCGATTTTCAGCGCATTTTGCCGAATGGGTCTGCACTTTGGCGAGCACACCACCTCAAGTCCCGGCATCACCACCACCAACCGGGGGAAATGGCATCATTAGAGGTACAACACGCCGGCGACACGCCGACAGCCAGTTCCTAATGCAGCAAACCCCCACCACCATCGGCGCGGAGGGCTCCGGAGGGGCGCAGGGCCTGCTGTGGCGCCCATGTTCCTAGTTGCGGTGCCTGTGGCGGCGGCACCGCCAGCCAAATTTCGCACGTAATTTCCCTCGGTCATTTTTCGAGACCACCCGAAAACGTTGCAATTCCAACGACGTGAATTCAAAATTTGAAATAATTGCAGGGGAATTACGTGCGACATTTTTGGGCAACCACGATGTAGCCGCTTCGAAAGTGATTGAAGGCAAGCAAGAGGACGTGCGGGGCGGATCGGGGTCGCATCTCCCGCGGGCCAGGCGTTGTCACATCGA
>NZ_JAPWAG010000036.1:0-20062 GCF_041432775.1 Pauljensenia sp. 20925_1_34
CCCTACAGGAAGCCGCATAACGGCTACCATTAAAAGCGTCCAAGTTTCGGGGCGCAGTTCAGACGAACACGCGGGGCACAGTTGTTGGAGGGTGTTAGTGTCCACTGACTGGTGTCGTTCCTGCGATTGTCAGGTCCGGCCGTCAGGCCGGTGCCTCACCGGCTGCCAGCTCCGACCGCCCGTCGAGTCTGGCCGCCGTTCGCAGGAACAGCCGACCGCAGGAGCGGTCAGTTCTGGGGAGCGGTCGGGGCCTGGCCATCAGCCGGGGGCTGGCCGCCCTGACCCGAACCGCCCATCGGGGGCTGGCCACCCTGTCCCATGCCGCCGGCCGGGGGCTGTCCGCCCATCCCCATGCCGCCCTGGCCAGCGGTCGCCTCTGTGGCGGTGCCGTCAACGCTCACCGTGTAGGTGGAGCCGTTGGTCATACCGGAGGTCGAGTAGATGACGTTTCCGAAGGCCTTGGGCGAGGTGTAGGTGCCCAGGACGGAACCGGAGGAGTCCGTGATCGTCACGGTGGATCCGGCGGAGCCGGTCGCAGAGGCGGAGACCCAGCCCTGGCCGTCGGTCGTGGTCGGCGTCTCCACCATCTCGCTCGTCGCGAAGGCGATGACCGTGCCACCCGTGATGCTCATGGCGCCGTTGGAATCCAGGGCGCCGTTGGCGCCGGAGGCCGGGCCGTAGACGGTCGTCGTGCCGCCGCTGATGGTCAGCGAGCCGTTGGAGTCGAGGCCGTCGCCGTTTGCATTGACGGTCACGGTGCCGCCGGTGATGGTGAGTTGTTCGCCGGTGTCCTCCATCGAGCCGCCGCCGTCAGCCATGCCACCGGGGCCCATCTGCTGGGTGGTTGTCGTGGTCGTGGTCGTATCGGAGCTGGACTCGGCGGTCGCCGCCAGGCCGGCCTCGACGGTGATTGAGCCCGAGGCGTTGATGCCGTCGTCGCTCGACGTCAGGTCGACCGTGCCGTCGGAGATCGTGATGAGGCCACCCTCGAGGGCCTCGTTCGACTGAGTGACGGTCACGCTCGCGCCGTCCAGGACGGCCGCGACCTCGGTGTGTACGCCATCGTCGCCGGAGGCGGCGGTGATCATGCCGGAGCTCAGGCGCAGCGCGCCGTCCGAGTGGATGGCGTCATCCCCGGCGTCGATGGTGGTCACTCCGCCGTCGACGATGATGTAGGTCTGCGCCTTGATGCCCTTGGCCGAGCCCGTGGAGGGCTTGCCGGCCGACGCGCCGCCGCCCGAGGTGATCGACAGGGTGCCTCCGGTGACGATCGCGTCGGTGTACGCGTCGATGCCGTCGCCGCCCGAGGTCAGGGTGACGGTTCCGTCCACAATGGACACGTAGCCCTTGGTGTCGTCGTTGTCCTGGTCGGACTTGAGGGCGTCGCCGCCGGCGTTCACGGTGACGGTGCCGCCGGCGACGGTCAGGGAGTCCTTGCCGCGCAGGCCGTCATCCGAGGCGGTCGCGTTGATCGTGCCGCTCAGGACGTACAGGTCGTCCTTGGAGGTGATCGCGTCCGAGGCGCCGGAGGTCACGTTGAGCGTGCCCGACCCGGTGATCGTCAGATCCATGTCGGCGTAGATCGCGGCGTTCGCGTCCTCGGTCCCCGTGTAGGTGCCGTCGGTAATCGTCGAGGTGCCCTCGAGGGACACGACGAGGTCGTCACCGCTGGTCGCCTCGATCGCGGCGCCCGCAGACGAGGTGATGGTCGCGTTGTCGAGAATCAGGACGACCCTATCCTCACTTCCGGCGGCCACGACGACCTTGCCGGTGAAGGAGCCGCTGAGCTTGTAGACGCCGGCCTTGGAGATGGTCAGCACGCCGTCGCTTACGGACACAGCGTCGGACGAGGAGGAGGCGGTCGAGCCGCTCAGCGTCACGTCGACGGCGTCCGAGGCCTTCCAGTCGCTGTCCTCCACGTAGGAGGCCTTCGAGTTCGAGGCCAGGGCGTCAGCCGCGGTGGGCGGTGCGGTCGTGTCGCCGTTGGTTCCGGCAGCCGCGACGGCAGTGGTCACGCTCGTCGCGCCACCACCGGAGGACACAGCGCCCGAGGCGCCGCAGGCTCCCAGCGCCAACGTTCCGACGAGGGCAATCGCGCCGATCGTCCGGGCGGGGGTCATCATCTTCTTCAGGGCTTTCATGTGTATGTCTCTTTCATGCAATTAAGGCTTATGTTTCTTATGCTCAGCGCTTACGTGTCGCGCGGTTTCGACGACTGCGCGCCGGTATGACGTCGCTCAGGCGGCCATCGCGAGGGGCGCCTCGCGCGCGAGCTCTGGGGCCTCCACGTATTCGTGAAAGTAGCGATCCAGCGTGCGGTGCCACTTGTTCGCGGGCAGGTGGTGCATGGCAGCCATCGCGGTCCCGTACTTGGAGATCTTGACGGGTCGCACGCCACCCTCCCACAGGAGGTGGTCCACCACGGATGGGGTCGCACCCGACTTCGTTTCGATGATGACCAGGTCGGGGCGAGCAACCTCGGTGCCGTCCGTGCGCAGCGAGCGCCACAACAGGTTCGTGTCCACCGTCGCGCGTCCCTCGCCACCGGGCAGGAGCAGGGTGTTGCGCTCGTAGGATCCAGCCAGGACCGGCTCGAGAGCGGGCACCAGGTGGCCGTAGCCCGTCTTCTCGACCTTGCCGACCACCCACTCGCGACGCTCACCCGCGAGAGGCGCCCCGGCCTCGTCCCAAGAGATCGGCATGCGCTTCTTAACGGTCACGCCGCGCGGGCCGCGGGTCTTGACCTCCAGGAAGGACGCGCCGGTGGACAGGTAGGTGCGGGCGCGGACCTTGAAGCGGCGGCGGCGCTTGAGCGCGGTCAGCATGTACGAGTCGATGTCGGGCGTGTCGTAGTAGGTGGATGCGTAGCCCTGGGAGACCTGGCCGGCGATCTGGAGGACCTTCGTCTCCGCGGGGAGGCGGCTCAGGATCGCCGAGGCCTGGGTCGCGTCGAGTGCGTACTTGCGATCCACGCGGGTGAGCATCGCGGCGCGCTTATTCAGTTCATCGAGGCCGATTGCGTCGAGGTCGGCGAGGATCGTGTTCAAACTGGCGTTCATGAGTCTGTTCCTTTGCATCAGGGGCGGGCTGTGCGTGCGGGGTCGAGGCCGTGGTGGGCCGGCATATCCGGCTGGCGGGTCAGGCGACCTTCGAGCGAACGTCCACGAGAGTCAGGTCGTTCACGAGGTCGAGCTTGACGACGTTGACCGAGGCGACGGACGCGCCGAGGCGCTGCTCGAGGGCCGCCTTCAGCTCGGCGGGGTCCGCGATCGCGCGGTCCAGCTGGACGGTCTGCGAGGTGTAGCGGCCGAAAATCAGCTTCGAGTCACCGAAGGCCAGGGCCACGAGGATCAGGGCGATGAGGCCTCCCAGGAGCGGGGTCACCGCCGAGGACATGCCCGTCAGCAGGCCGAGAGCCAGCGAGGCGAAGTAGTAGGCGATTTCCGTCTGCGAGATCTGGTCGGAACGCAGTCGGATAATCGAGAGAACACCAAAGAGGCCGAGGCCCAGGCCCGCGCTCACGGTCGAGTTCGCAAGGATGATCGTGACGGCGAGGACGCCGACATTCACACCGAGGAAGGCTGCGACCAGGTCCGCGCGGCGGTGCCGAGGGAAGTACAGGCCGAACACGAGGGCGGCCATAGCAACCAGGTCAATGGCGATGAGAATCAGGGCGGTCATGAGGGTTCCTTTCGTCGTTGAACCCATTTCCTCACCCGACCCTATGAAGAACCTATGAACGCTTCATTTGTGCCTTATGACTTTCCTGGGATAATCCTGAATGCCGAACACTCGGGCGCAACGGCGCTCACTGTCGCACAATGGAACCCATGAGCACCCGACCTGGGGCGATCGGCGCCCCCACCGACCAAGAATTGCGCGTACTCACGGAGGAGACCCCGGCCTCGGGCCCGGCGCGCTCCGTGAAGCTCCTGGCCGCCATCGCGACTTTCGGCTCCCTGCTGTTCGGCTACGACACGGGCGTCATCGCGGGCGCACTGCCGTACATGTACATGCCGAGCGTGGCCGGCGGACTCGGGATCAACGAGTTCGAGGAGGGCCTGGTCGGCGGCGTCCTCGCCATCGGCGCCGCGATCGGGGCGATCGGTGCCGGGCGCCTGTCGGACCGCAACGGGCGACGGCACAACATCCTGCTGCTCGCGCTCGTCTTCGTCGTCGGCACGCTCGGGTGCACTGTCGCGCCGAACATCTGGGTTCTGTACCTGTTCCGTTTCGTTCTCGGCCTGGCGGTCGGGGGCGCCTCGGCGACCGTGCCGATCTACCTGTCGGAGTCCGCGCCGACCCGCATGCGCGGCGCCCTGGTGGCGCTCGACCAGTTCATGATCGTGTTCGGCCAGCTTCTCGCCTACTCGATGAACGCGGCGCTCTCCCACGCGCACGGCGGGCCGCGCGTCCTCGTGAGCGCCGACCCGTCGGGCACGCTCACGCCCGGGCAGTGGTACTCGTGGGACGAGGCCTCGCGCGTCGTGACCGCCGTCGTCACGGACGGCGACGGGTCCGCGTGGCGGTGGATGCTCGTCCTGGCCACGATCCCCGCGGTCGCGCTGTGGATCGGGATGCGCCTCATGCCCGAGTCGGGGCGCTGGTACGCGTCCAAGGCTCGTTATTACGAGGCCGTGGGTGCCCTCAAGCGGATCCGCGACCCCCAGCGCGACGACGTCGCCGCCGAGATCAGCGAGATCGTCGCGCTGCACGCCGCAGAAGCCAGCCAGGGTCATTGGACGCTGCGGCGCACCGCGTCGGTCGCATGGACCCGGAGGCTCCTGTTCATCGGCATCGGCCTGGCGTGTTTCGACCAGCTGACAGGCATCAACACCGCCATGTATTACCTGCCCAAGATCCTGGCGGCCGCCGGCTTCAGTTCCGCCGACTCCATCACCCTCAACGTCATTACGGGTGCCGTCGCGTGCATCGGCGCGGGATTTGGCCTGTACCTGGTGTCGCGCCTGGCGCGCCGCCACGTGGGCATCTACCAGGAAACGGGCGTCACCCTGTCCCTGTTCGCCCTCGCCCTCATCTTCGGACTCGGCATCGGCCCCTACACGCTGGCCGACGGGAGCATTTCGCCCGACATTCCTTCTTACTTGCCGTGGCTGGTCCTCGTCCTCGTGTCCCTCTTCGTGTTCGCCAAGCAGTCCGGCACCGTCAACTGGGTGCTCGTCTCCGAGATCTTCCCCGCCCGCATCCGCGGCGTCGCCCAGGGTTTCGCCGTGGGCTGCGGCTGGATGATGAACGCGGTCGTCACATGGCTGTTCCCCATCATGATCGGCCATCTGGGCGCCACGTGGACCTACCTGACCTTCGGCGTCATCAATGTCGTCGCTCTGTGCTTCTACCTGTTCATCGTGCCCGAGACGCGGGGAATCTCCCTGGAGCAGTTCGAGCACGACTTCTCGAGGCGCTACGGGGTGTAGCCGCTTCCCTGCTGCGCGCGAGGCCCCGCGTCCCTACGGACGCGGGGCCTGCTCTTCCTGCCGCCTGCCCGCGAGATCGCCGCACACCCGCATGGTTCCCCACAAATGTCGCACGTAATTCCCCAACACGTCTTTCAAACTTTGAAATCAGGTCGTTGCAATTCCAACGTTTTCAGGGCATATCGAAAACTGACCAAGATAAATTACGTGCGACTTTTCGGGGAGGAGCGGTTGCCCCGGCCGACGCGGGGCCTGCCCGCTCTTCCTGCCGCCTGCCCGCTCTTCCTGCCGCCTGCCCGCTCTTCCTGCCGCCTGCCCGCGAGATCGCCGCACACCCGCATGGTTCCCCACAAATGTCGCACGTAATTCCCCGAACAATCCTTCAAACTTTGAAATCGGGTCGTTGCAATTCCAACGTTTTCTCGGCACATCAAAAACTGACCAAGATAAATTACGTGCGAGTTTTCGGGGAGGAACGGTTGCCCCCGGCCGACGCGGGGCCAGCCCCGGTAAACCACGCACCCGCAGCCCAACGCGCCCGCACACCTACCGCCTCCCACACTCACCCGCATGGTTCCCCAAAAATGTCGCACGTAATTCCCCGAACCATCCTTCAAACTTTGAAATCGGGTCGTTGCAATTCCAACGTTTTCAGGGCATATCAAAAACTGACCAAGGGAAATTACGTGCGACTTTTGGAGGAGAGTACGTGCCAGCGAACGCGGTGCGACCGGGCTGTCTCTCCGCATCCAGGGGCCGCCCCGCATCCAGGGGCCGCCCGAACCCGGCGCCCGCCCCTCCGACAATCCCGGCTCGCGGCTCAAACCGCGTGTGGCGTGCGCATAGACAACACTGGCAGCGGCATACTAGTCGCATGACGAAGACCCCCACTCCCCGAGCCCACACGAACGAGCCGGCCCAGGCCTCGTTCCTTCCGCCCCTGGCGATCACCGGCGCGTCCGGGAACGTCGGCGGCGTGGCTGCCCGGCTCCTCTCCGAGCGCGGCCTGCCGCTGCGCCTACTCGCGAACACGCCGTCGCGCGCGCCCAAGCTGCCCGGCGCGCACGCCGTCCAGTGCTCGTACGAGGACACCCCGGCCTCGCGCGAGGCGCTCAGCGGTGTCGACATTCTCTTCATGGTGTCCGCGCCCGAGAGCGAGGACCGCCTGGACAAGCACCTCGCGTTCGTCGACGCGGCGGCCACCTCCGGGGTGCGCCACATCGTGTACTTGTCGTTCATGAACGCGGCGCCGGACGCGACGTTCACGCTGGCGCGCACGCACTTCCACACGGAGGAGCGCATCAAGGCATCGGGTATGACGTACACGTTTTTGCGCGATAGCTTCTACGCAGACTTTTTCGTGGCGCTGCCGGACGAGGAGGGCCGCATCCTTGGGCCTGCGGGCGACGGGCGCGTCAGCGTGGTCGCGCGCGAGGACGCGGGGCGCGTGGCCGCGGGGATCCTAGCCGATCCGGGGCGCTACGAGAATCAGACCCTCGACGTGACGGGTCCCGAGGCCCTCACCCTCGACGAGATCGCCGCAATCCTCACCCGCGTGCAGGGACGCCCCGTCACCTACGTGCGCGAAACCGTCGAGGAGGCGTACGACTCGCGCAAGAAGTGGCCGGCCACCCAGTGGGAGTACGACTCGTGGGTGTCGACCTACACGTCGATCGCCCGCGGCGAGATGGACGTCGTGTCCACGACCGTGCGCGACGTGACGGGCCGCGACCCGCTCACCTTCGAGGAGGTCGCCCGGGCGGCGCTCGCGTCGGGCCGCTGACTGCTGCGGTTGTGGCTGGCTGTGCCCCGGCCTCGTCGTGACGCGCCGTTCGTTTCGACGAGGCCGGGGCCGGTTCATGCGCTCATGCTTGCTGCCTCCGTCACACTCCTGGTAGCGTCGGATCATAAACACCGAGCCTTTCTGCACCCTTCGGAAGCAGCCCGCCGGTGCACAGGTGGGGTGGTGAGCGTGGCTCGCCCTTCCTCATTTTTGGCGAGAAAACCTCACGACAGTTCTCCCCGGGGCGTGGACTTGGCTGCGCGAGACTTGTGGAAGCTCACTGCGATCGTCATTGTCGTTAACGCCGTCTTGGCGGTGGGCACCTACTGGGTTTTCTCGTTCATTCGCATCGGCCCACTACAGCTGCTCTTCATCTGGTTCCCCCTGTATCTGTGCGCGACACTTCCCCACCTCATCGAACAGAGGGTGCGCCCATTCTGGTCATCACGTCCCCATTTCGAGGACGGCTCCATCGTCATTCCGGGCAACCACCAGTCCATCGCGCTCGTCACGACCGGATTCCTGCTCTACGCTTTCGCGGGCGGGACGATGGCCGCGGGTTTCACGACCGGACAGCCCTTCCATGCCGCGATATATGTGTTCGCCGCTGCGTCCATGGCCTTCCTCGAGTGCACACGTAACCCCGGCAAGGACCTCGTCATCGCCCTGACCGACAAGCAAAAGACAACTCTGACCCCCGAGGGAATCTCCTTCCACTTCCCGGAGCTACTGTCCGTCGAGGAAAACTCAAACAACCGGGATGTCACCATCCTGTGGAAGGATAACGTCACCATCGATGACATCATCCATCCAACGATATTTCTCAAAGCAGACCCCGACACATACGACGGACCATGGGGCATCTCGTCCGAGCGCATCGGCATCCCCTACACCGGCCTCGACGCCCTCATGCGACACTTCAACGAGCACCCCGAGGACCGTCCACTCCTGGCCGCGCCACAGGGTGTCAACCTCGTCAACGACATCCTCGCTGCAGCCTGAGCAACGCCAGACCTTCAGCCCGGTCCTCATGATCCGTGAATCCACGGCGAGGCCGAGGGAGTAGAGGTTCCCGGCGAGGGCGTGGCACACCCGCATGGTTCCCCACAAATGTCGCACGTAATTCCCCAAACCGTCCTTCAAACTTTGAAATTAGGTCGTTGCAATTCCAACGTTTTCAGGGCATATCGAAAACTGACCAAGGGAAATTACGTGCGACATTTTAGGGGCGTGCGCGTTTTGCCCGCCACGAGGCCGGGGCTGGCCAGGCGGATACTCTCACGCATAGTCGTGGCCAGGAACCCCCGGCCACCCCCGTCACACCGGTGGGGGCTCCCGGGAACCGCACCCCTCCACTCACGCGAGCGGCCAGCCCGGCGTCAACGATCGTACGAGCGATCAGGCGAGCCATGTAGGCCGCTGACCGGTCGACCTTGGATGGGTCCTTGCCGGAGAACGCGCCCCCACCATGAGACCCGAGCCCGCCGTAGGTGTCGACCATGAGCTTCCGGCCCGTCAGCCCGGTATCGGCTCGCGGCCCGCCCTCAACGAACCGACCCGACGGATTCACAAGAATTTCGGTGTGCTCGTCTATGGGTAGGTAGGTCTGGCAGGCCGGGGCCTGTGCGCACGCGGCGTCCGCCCCTGTTGGTGCCATCTTTGACCATGGGTCGCCTCCCCGCCGTAAAATCGTCATGATATCGGTACTGAAGTCCATGGGAGGTGTGAGTGGTTGAGTCTTTAAAACTATTCGTTCGGACCTACGTGTATTGGGTAGGGTTCATCCTCGGCTTCGCGATAGTGCCCGGTTCTCTGCTCTTCACTGCTGAAGTCGCCCCGGTGAACACTCCATTGTGGCTTGCACCTTTCGCCGGGCTGCTACTTTTTGTCATTGATCGGCCATCAACATGGGAGCCACCGCTCTGGCGAGCATTACTGATCCGAGTATTGGGTGCAGGATTTGCAGCCACCATGCTCATCGCGTTTGATGCAGTTGCTTCCACCCACTATGGATCTCAACACTGGAGTGAGACGCTCCTATCTTTCGGTCTCGGTTGGATTGTCTTCACGGTAGTAGCAGGACACATGCTCATGAGCAGCTCAGCCCGATTTGGCACACCTGCTCACACGATCAGGGACGCGATCCGTACCTACACGACATGGATAGGAATCTGCTTCGGGATTTTCTATATCCCCGCCGCGGGACTCTCCGCAGCTGGCACTCTTTTGATGGTTCTTCCGCTTTATGGAACCTTCCTCGCCGGCCTGGTTCTTTTGATAGTTGACCCGCCACGACGATGGCCGCAACCGCGAGTGAAGGCACTGTGGATACGACTCTTGTCAAGCGGGGCAGCAGCATTACTACTTGTTGTCACGAACTCGTTCTATTACAGTACTCGCACACACGAGATCTTCGTCGGGGACTGGCAGGAAAACCTGGTCTTCTTCGTGGGTGCTTGGGCACTTTATTCCGCAGTGGCTGGGGCCAGGTATCTTACGCCTGGCCCCAGCCACGAAGCAGATGACAAACTCAGTGGATGAATTCAGCTAGAGCTTGACATGCTGCCCTCTTGGTTTCTTCGCTAGGCTCAACGCCCGAGTAGCCGTATGCCCCATTGAAACCGTCTGCGAGAAGGCCAACGTATCTGTCATCCAATGGGCCATCAATTTCTGCAAAGAACTTGTCCTTTGCGGTTCCTCCGTCGCTTGCACCAACACTCTCAGAGATCGCCTTGAATCGCTGCAATAGCGAAACTGGATTGTTGTAGTAGCTCCTCAGCATTCGGGACTGGGCTTAGGCTGGTGTTGTTGACACTTCGTTAAGCGGGTGTGTGTGCCTGCAGAGAGTGAGGTGCCTGTTATGGGAACTCGTCGTCGTTTTACACCGGAGTATCGTCGTGATGTTGCGTGCCTGGTGTTGGATACAGGGTCTTCGATCGCGTCTGTGGCTCGGGATTGAGGGCTGGGTGAATCGGTGGTGGGCCGGTGGGTCAAACTCGAGCGCGAGCGGCGCCAAGCCGCCGCGCAGGGGCGCCCTGATCCACGCGAGATGGAAGCTGAGATCACTGCGCCCAGTCGGCGGGTGCGCCAGCTGGAGAAGGAGAACGAGTTCTTGGGAAAAGCCAGCGCCTTCTTCGCCTCTGGGCACCAAAACACCAGCGCTTTGAACTGATGGACGCGCCCAAGGGCTTCCTGCTCAATCACCTTGATGGCCAAGGTTTTAGGGGTCACACGCGCGGGCTATTACGCGTGGAAAACCGAGCGTCCCACAGGGGTGAGCGTGCGCTGGTGCGGCGGCGTTTGGATGAGGCGGTGGCCTGGGAACACGAGGTGTCGGGTGGCACGTATGGGGCTCCTTGCATCCGCCGTGCTCTGGCGCGCGGGTGTGGATGTGGGTGTGCGTGCGGTCGCCGCGTCGATGCGCCGCCAAGGCCTGACAGGCCTGAATACGCACCCGCGCCCGTCCAGGCGCGGCGGGCGGGATCCGGTGGCCCATGAGGACCACTGCGCCCGCCAGTGGGACCAAGGCGCCCTGGACCGCGTGTGGATCACGGACTTTACCGGCTCCTCGCATTTAAGGGTGTAGGAGGTGTTGGAATCCCCCGGAGTGGAGGAGGCAGCGTAGGCGGTAGTTTCGGTGGTTGATGAATCCTTGGGCGATGCCGCGGAGGTGTTCGAGCAAACCCCAAACCAATCTCTGAGATCGACGACCTTGCAGATGCTGCGATGCGCCTCTTCACAGCCTGGTTCGACGCTCTCGAAAAACAATCACACGAATAAGGACGTGGCCGAGCCCCCAGCCTTGGCATTGCCTGAGTGCTCACCCCGGCCAGGCCCTGCAGGACACGCACCAGCCTCGGCACACCACGCACCCGCAGCCCGACGCGCCCGCACACCTACCGCCTCCCACTCTCACCCGCATGGTTCCCCACAAATGTCGCACGTAATTCCCCGACACGTCTTTCAAACTTTGAAATCGGGTCGTTGCAATTCCAACGTTTTCAGGGCATATCGAAAACTGACCGAGGGAAATTACGTGCGACATTTTAGGGGCGTGCGCGTTTTGCCCGCCACGAGGCCGGAACTCCTCAGGCGGATGCACGCATAGTCGTGGCCCGGGAACCCCCACCCCCGTCACACCGGTGGGGGCTCCCGGGAGCCCCCGGCCTCGTCGTGACGCGCCGTTCATTTCGACGAGGCCGGGGCTGGTTCAGCGCTCACAACCTCAGTACGCCAACCCCTTGGGCTGCTCCGCCAAGACAGCAAACCCCGGGTTGACGACCTCAAAGCCGTTGGCCTTGTAGGCCTTGTAGTCGAAGTTTTCGCATTCGTCGTACCCGATGCGGTGGTACTCGTAGAAGCCGGCCCAGGCCTCGTACCCGGACCCGAGGGAGGACTCGAGGAACGCGTCCGCCATGGCCATCGCGGTGCGCGGGGCGACGTAGAAGGCGCCCATGGCGAGCAGGTTCGCGTTGTTGGCGGCGGCGCAGCGGCGCGCGGCGGGCACGGATTCGCACACGGCGGCGTGCACGTGGGGGCACTTGGAGGCGGCGATGTGGATACCCATGCCGGTGCCGCAGAAGGCCAACGCCCGCTCGAAGGCGCCTTCGGCGATCTGCGCGCCGAGCGCGAAGCCGACGCGGTGGTACATGGGCGCGGTGTCGGCGTCGGGCGTCAGGTCGGTGACGGTCCAGCCGCGTTCTTCGAGGTGGGCTTTGACGGCTTCCTTGAGGGGGAACCCGGCGAAGTCGGCGCCGACGACGACGTGCTTGTCTTTAACTGTCAGCATGCGCGTGTCCTTTCTTGAGTCTGCGCAGGGAGGCGAAGGAGAAGAGGCCCTCGTTCATGCAGATGACAAGCAGCAGCACGCCTCCCCAGATGAGGGGTCGGTAGAAGTTGGAGATGTTGGGGAACATGTTCAGGCCGGAGGAGAGGACCTGGAGCGTGAGGATGGACAGGAGGACGCCGCTCAGGCGCCCGGAGCCGCCGTTGGGGTTGACTCCGCCGAGGACGACGATGAGGACGGTGAGCAGCGTGTAGGAGGCGCCGTAGTCGGCCTTCGCGGAGTTGTAATTCGCGAGCATGACCAGCCCGGCCATCGCCCCCATGACGCCGGAGAACACGTACGTGCGGATCAGCAGGCTCGTGACTTTCAGGCCGGAGAAGCGCGCCGCCGTCTCGTTCGTGCCGAGCATGAGGATGTTTTTCCCGAAGCTCGTGCACGCGACGATGAACCCGGCGAGCGCCGCGCACGCCATGAACACGACGAGGGGCATGGGGACGAGGCCAACCACCTTCGCGGTGAACACGTTGCCGAACGCTGGGGGTATGCCGGAGACGGGTTTGCCTTCGGTGAGGACCAGGGCGACGCCGCCGAAGAGTTCGAGGGTGCCGAGGGTGGCGAGGATCGGCGGGATTTTGAGGATCGCGACGAGTATGCCGTTGATGAGTCCGCAGACGATTCCGACGACGAGTGCGACGCCCAGAGCGATGAGGACGGCCAGGCCGAAGGACGAGGTGGCCGAGGCCCCCGTGAGGGTGGAGCGCAGCGTGAGGGCGGCGCAGATGCCGGTGACGTTCGCGATGGCGACGACGGACAGGTCGATGCCGGCGGTGAACATGGTGAACATGACGCCCAGGCTCATGAGGCCGAATTCGGGGAATTGGACGGCCATCGACTGCCAGGTGCGCACGGCGAAGAAGGGGCCGGGGCGCACGGCGGCGAAGAAGATGAGCAGGAGCAGGAAGACGATGGCCAGGCGCGTCATGTAGCTGTCCTTCTTGAGGAAAGCGAGGCGCGGGGATGCGAGGAGCGTTGACATGTGGTCCTCCTATGCTGCGTTGCGGCGGCCGCGCATGACCTGGAGCGCGGAGACGCCGGTTCCGACGATGATGAGCAGGCCCAGGGCGAAGCCCTGCCAGAACGTCTCGATGCCCATGAGGATCATGGAGTTTTGGACGATGACGATGAGGAGCGTGCCGAGCATGACGCCGGTCAGTGAGCCCTTGCCGCCGGTGATTGCGGTGCCTCCCAGGACGACGGCGGCGATGACCATCATTTCCATGCCGAGCAGGTTGGTCGGGTGCATCTGGCCCATGGAGCAGGTGCGAACCATACCGGCCAGGGCGGCGATGATGCCGACGATGACGTAGAGCCAGAACTTGGTGGCGCGCACTTTGAATCCGACGCGGGCGGCCGCGCTTTCGTCGCCGCCGATGGCGAAGAGGGAGCGTCCGAACATCGTGTAGCGGGTGAGCACGAATGCGAAGGCGACGACCGCGACGAGGATCAGGAAGGACACCGGCATCGAGGATTGCAGCCCGGAACTCTCGTTGCGTGCGACGAACAGGGACGCGGATCCGAAGGAGCGCATGGACTCGGGGATCGTGTTGATCTGCACGGATTTGAGCGCGCCTTGCATGACGCCGTTGAAGACGTTGGCGGTGCCCAGGGTGATGATCAGCGTGGGGACGGTGAGCCTGGAGGTGAAGATGCCGTTGAAGGCACCCAGGATCGCGCCGAGGGCCGCGGCCATCAGGAAGGGGACGATGATCGAGCCGTTCCACCCGTTGTCGACGAGCACCCGCGTGGTCACGTAGACCGCGAGGGAGGCCAGCGCCGGGAAGGACACGTCGATCCCGCCGGAGACCAGGACGAGGTGCGCGGCGACGGCGAAGAGTCCGGGGACCACCATGGCGCCCGCCAGGTCGACCAGGTTGTTCGGGGTGTAGAACTGTCCGGAGCGGGCCTGGATGACGAGGGTGAGCGCGAAGATGACCAGGAAGACCCAGAATTCGTTGGCGCGCAGGACTTTCGTGAGGAGTCGGGGCATTAGTTTTCTCCCCCTTCAATCGACGAGGCCGGGGCGTGGTCCTCGGACAGGAGCCGTGTCAGTTCGGCTTCGGTGAGGTTGTCGGGGCTCATGGGCTCGCTCAGGTGTCCGGCGCGCATGATGGCGATTGTCGAGCAGTTGGTGAGTACTTCGGCGATGTCGTCGGAGATGATGATGACTCCCATGCCTTGGGAGGCGAGTTCGCGCAGGATGGAGTGGATCGTGAACTTGGAGCCGATGTCGACGCCGACGGTGGGGCCGTTGAGGATGAGGACGGAGGGTTTGGTGGCAAGCCACTTGGCCAACACGACCTTTTGCTGGTTGCCGCCCGAGAGGGTGTTGACGGCGTTGGCGGGGTCGGGTGTGACGACGTCGAGGCGTTTCACCCACTTCTTTTCTTCGGCGCGGATGGCTTTCTTGTCGATGAATCCGAGGGCTTTGGTGAAGGATTCCATCTCGGAGATCGTGATGTTTTCGCCGATCGAGCGCGAGAGGAACAGGCCTTCGGTGAGGCGGTCTTCGGGCACGTAGGCGATGCCGGCTTCGATCGCGTCGCGCACGCCGTGCAGGGTCACGTCCTGGCCTGCGACGCGGATGCGACCGGAGTCAAGGGGCAGCATCCCGAAGAGGGACATGGCCAGCTCGGTGCGTCCGGAACCCAGCAGGCCGGTGATGCCGAGGATTTCGCCGGGCCGCACGCTCAGGGAGGCGTCGGCGAAAGCGCCGGCAACGGTTGCGCCTTCGACCTGGAGGACCGGGGCCTCGTCGATGTCTCCGGGCTGGTAGCGTTCCTCCGCGAAGTCGCGCCCCGTCATGTAGCGGGCGAACTTCGCGCGGTCGAGGTCCTCCTTCGGGCAGGTGATGACCTTGTGGCCGGAGCGCAGGACCGTGAAGCGCTGCGCGATCTCGAAGACCTCCTCGAGCTTGTGGGACACGAAGAGGATCGCGATGCCGCGGGATTGCAGGTCGCGGACGATGTCGAAGAGGGCGCTCACTTCCTTCTTGGTGAGGGCGGTCGTCGGCTCGTCCATGATGATGAGCTTCGCGTCGCCCATGAGCGCGCGGCTGATCGCCACCAGCTGCTTGTCGGCCACGGACAGGTTCCCGACCAGCTCGTCCAGGTCCACGTCGAAGCCGATCTTCGCCACGGCCTCGCGCGCTACCTCGCGCATGCGGGAACGGTTGACCAGGCGGCGGCCGGCGGCCACTTCGCTGCCCAGCGCGATGTTCTCCATGACCGACAGGTTCGGGAAGATCGAGAAATCCTGGTAGATGACGCGCACGCCTGCGTCGATGGCGGCGGCCGGCGTCAGGCGCGTAAAGTCGCGGCCCCCGATCGAGACCGTCCCGTGTTCGGGGGTGTGCACGCCCGAAATGACCTTGATGAGCGTGGACTTGCCCGACCCGTTTTCTCCGGCCAGGCAGTGGATTTCTCCGGGCGCGATCTCCAGGTCGATGTCGACCAGGGCTCGCACGCCCGCAAACGATTTGCTGACGTGTCGTACCGCCAGCACTGGGGTGTCCATGTGGTGTCCTTTCCGACGCATGCCACCGCCCGGGGCCACCCCTCGCGCGGGTGCCGTCCGCTCATGGAGGTTGGTTCGTGCGCGAGCGTCACTGCGCGCGCGGGGATGGCCCGGCCACGGCCTCGTCATTGGAGTGCGGAACGAGGCCGTGGCACCCAGGTGGTCGTCGCCTGAGAGCGGGTCAGAAGCCGAGGGAGTCGACGTTGTCCTTCGTGATCTTGAGCCAGCCGGTGCCCTCGAGGACCTTGGTCGAGCCGGACGAGAAGTGCATGTTCTCGTAGCCTTCGACGCCCAGGTTCACGCCGTCCTCGATGGTCTCACCGTTGAGGATCTTCGTGGCCAGGGAGGCCATCGCGTAGCCGGCGTTCGCGGGATCCCACAGGGTCAGGGTGGAGACGGAGCCGTCCTTGAGGATCTGGGCGTTCGCGGCGGGCATGCCGGTGCCGGCGGTGAAGACCTTGCCCTTCAGGCCGAGCTCGTCGATCGCGCGTGCCGTGCCGGGCGCGTCGAAGGAGGAGGTGCCCAGGATGCCCTTGACTTCGGGGTACTTCTTGAGGACTTCCTTGGCGGTCTGGTAGGCGGTTTCACCGTTGTCCTGGGACTCGACGCGCGGCTGGGCCTCGAGCAGCGTCATGTTCGGGTACTTTTCCTTCTGGTGGGCCACCGCGCCGTCCGCCCACTCGTTGTGGGAGGCGTTGGTGACGTGGCCGACCATCGTCGTGTAGACGCCTTCTTCACCCATGGCCTCGGCGAGGTTGTCCATGATGAACGCGCCGTATTCCGTGTTGTTGAAGGCTTCGATGTCGTACATCGTGTTTTCCTGCGAGGCACCCTCGTGGGTGACGACGACGATGCCGGCGTCCATGGCCTGCTTGAGGACGGGCTCAATGGCGCCGGGGTCGACGGGGACGACGCAGATGGCGTCAACGCCCTGGGCGATGAGGTCCTGGATGACCTGGGCCTGCATGGTGGCGTCGGTTTCGGCCGGGCCCTTTTGGAAGACGTTCATGCCCGTGTCGGAGGCGTACTTGTTGACGCCGGTTTCCATGCGGACGAACCACGGGTTGGTGGCGTCCTTGGGGACGACGGCGATCGTGTAGTTGCCGTCTCCGGCGGCCTTGCCGCCCGGGGTCGTGGTCGTGCTGCCACCGTCCATCGTGCAGGCGCCGAGTGCGAGGGCGCTTGCCGACAGGGTGACGAGTGCTGTTGCTGCGAGCCTGGACTTCATCGTGACTCCTCTGGGTGTGGTCAACGTCGGTGTTGAGGTTGCGGCGCGGCGGCGATGCGGAGAAGCGGTGGTGGTGCGGCTGGCCGGGTTGCGGTGTCACTCCCCCGCTGCGCTTCGGGGCTGCTCGTCTGCGACGATGCTTCGGAGCGTTGCTGGCCTTGCGGCCTGGCGGTTGGTGCGTTGCTGCTGCGTTGGGTACTGCTGTGTGCCGGGTAGTCCCCGTCGTTGGGGCACGTCGGCGCGCCCACCATCCTAAGGCATTTTGAGTGGTGGCGTTCACTTTTGGGGAGTGTGACGGACGAGGCCGGGGCCGGGTTGTGGGGTGTGTGTGGGCTGGTTTTGGGCGGATTTGTCAGACCAGTTCGGTGCGTGGCGCACACGAACCCCCATCTTCCACCTCGAACCCTTACCAACCCGCATACACGTGTCCCGAACCAAGAACATCCGTTCCACAACACGTCGCATACGTGCACGTCTGTGCGACAACGGGGCAGCGTCTAACCCGGTACAACGCGAGATAAGACGCTGCCCCTCACCTGAGTAACGTTCAGTACCGCTGACAACGCGGACGAACGCCCTTGTTGATCTTCTTTGCCAATTCAATCAGCTCTTTGGGATTTCCTCGGCGCCATCCGTGAGCAACCGCCCACTCAGCCATCTTCTTTGGAGGAAGAATGATCCCCGCGTCATGTAGACGAAGCAGCGGCTGAACCACTTGACTCTTCTCATATCCAGTAGAAATTGTGTTATTCCGGTTAATTGACACCGTTATCCTCTCCAGCCCAGCAATAACCTCAGGCACAAGCGGCGGCTCAGGCTCAATAACGGACCAATCAACAGAGTCATCCTCACCATCGTCGCCCATGGATCCAATAACTTCAGCACCTACCTCCGCGGCCCACGTATCCAACGGGTCCGACCATCGGACAACTGCCAAAGCCGTCACTCCCTCCGCTCCGGCTGGGTAGGCAAGCTCATCAACAAGGGGATACATGGCCAGAACAGGACCTTTAACTCGGTGAATATACTTCCCGACAGCGATATTCAGGCCATTACCCTTATACCGGGAAAGCTCACGAAGAAAGTCGTTGGCTTCAAGAGTCCCCTGAGCCTTCACCCAAAGGGTCAGTTCCTCATCGGCTCCCTTATGACCAAGAGCCCACTGCAGCGCAGCTTCAGCTCCCTCATCAGTAAAGTCCGCAATAGCGCAGGGATAATCGATCGTTGTCGCAAACATCGTGGTAGTTACCTCCAATTTGCCGTCATCATGTTGTGTCTTCAATCGGCGCGGACAGGATTCAGGTCCTTGAAACTTGAGGAGAGCCACCGTCTTCGACAACTCATCCCCATAGCCCTAGCCGACATACAACACGTTAAGGAGGGGCATGCTCATCTGCATCCGTCAGCTGCAGAAGCGGACTCGACCGGGGCAAACAAATTGCGTCCACCCTTTGACGCCACGCCGGACGGGTTCCAGGGTATCCAGGGGCAGCGCACGCTGCTGCCCTCAGATTGGAAAGAGTCGGTGTTTGGCCGGATCATGAAGAACGTGGACACATCCCCGTACTGGGATGACTGGTCCGCGGACATTGCAATGGTCGCGGATCGCTACATCCATTCGTTCGCCCACCTGCTGGAGGACGCGGAACGCCAGGATCCGTTCCAGGAGTTCGTCGGGACGCTGCACCAGACCTTGAATCCGTTGGCGGATAACGAGTCTGCGGTGGAAATGCTTGCCCAGCACATTCTCGCCAAACAGCTGTTTGACGCGATGCTTCCGGATCATTCGTTCTCACAGCAGAACCCGCTGAGTCGAGCGATGAACACAATCCTGGCATGCTGGCCACCCACTCGATGCTCGAGAACGAGCGCCTCGATCTGGACGCCTTCTACCAGGCGATGGTGGAACGTATCGAGGCCGTGCACACCCTGACAGGCAAGCAAGAGACTATACGCTCTACGACCGCTTCTTCTCGCAGGCCTTCCCGTGTATAGCGAGCGTTTAGACATCATCTTCACTCCCGTCCAGGTCGTTGACTTCATCATCCGCAGTGCCAACGACACGATGCATACCGCGTTCAACCAGAGTCTGGGGGATCCGGGCGTAGCCATAATCGAAACTTCCATGCCACAACGGATACAAACACACGCGAACCTCGTTTTACCCGCTTGATTGGCTCACCAGTAGTGGGATGCTGTCACTGAACGTTGAAGGTCTTCGAGCGCTTTTCACCGCGCTCAAGCCAGCTGATCGTTAAAGTCCGGCCCGACGTGCCCATTACGTAGACGACCGGGATTCTCCAAACGCTGCCAGCCTCTAGGGTGATGGGTTCGTCATTGGCCATGATGCGCATGACACCGGACGACGCCTGCCCTTCAAATGTCACGGATTCGGCAGACTCATCGCCGATATTGGTAACTTCAAACCAATGTTGCGTTTGGTATCTGATCTTGCCGCGCTTGTCAATTTCCTTTTCACGCCGCTCGCTCTTTGAGTCGACGCGGAAGCGGACACCAATCGGCTTGTGCCGCACCGCAGTCACAGAGAGATCGATCTTGGCGAGATCATGTTCGAGGGCGCTCCAGATTTGATTCTCCAGTTGGCGAATGTCATCGAATTCTCCGAGCAATCCCCGCTCCCTGATTTCATTCTTGAAATTGCGGAGACCCTCGAGTTGCGCAGTATCGACGTCATGAGGAAGTGGGGCTCTTGAAAAATACAGGTGTACCGGTTTCCCGCTACTGACAGCGCGCTCGATCTCTTCAACTGTGCCCGACACTGCATCTGGTGTTGGTGAGCCGAGTCGGCTACCGAATAGCGCGACCACGATATCAGCTCCGTCGACACCCTGTGCATTGATAATCTCCTGGGGGTGACCTCCGAGCAGCGGCACAGAGTTGGTCTCCCACCGCCACGGCAGTAAGACTACATTTCGAGTCGTCGCGTGGAGTCGATTCCATGAGTGAAGAGCATCTTCGACTGCATCTCGGGCATCGGGTACGTCGGATGGGGAGGCGATGAGAACGCGCAGAACAGTTGCCGAAAAGCTCATGGCTCTATTCTATGTGCGCAACCGTCCCGGTGACTCGAGGAGCGTCCTTTGGCTACTAGGAGCTGGTCGCGATTGTCTGTTCACCGCCGTCACAGAAATGGAAGGTCACTGTGCCACTGGTGCTGCAGGGGCCTTTGTCGAACAGAAAGACATACAGGTATGAGCTGAAAACCAGCTAGTCGACGTCGAGTTTACCGGCTCTTC
>NZ_JAPWAG010000037.1:0-19257 GCF_041432775.1 Pauljensenia sp. 20925_1_34
CAACGGTCTGATTTCAAAATCTGAAATATCTGGAGGGGAATTACGTGCGACATTTTTGGGTAACCAGGGTGTGTGAGGTCGGGGCGGGGAAGGGGTTCGTGCGTGGTTGGTGGGTCCCTCCCAAAAGTCGCACGTAATTTAACTCGGTCATTTTTCGAGATGGCCCACAAACGTTGCAATTCCAACGGTCTGATTTCAAAGTTTGAAATATGTGGAGGGGAATTACGTGCGACATTGGTGACTGGCGGGCATGACTGATCAGTACATAGCCACATGGCAGACCGGGGACGAGGCCGGGGGTCAGACCGGGGACAAGGCCGGGGACGAGGCCTGGGGACGAGGCCGGACCAAGCAGGGGAGCGCAGGCCGGACCAAGCAGGGGAGCGCAGGCCCGGGACAAGGCCGGGGGTCAGGCCGGGGACGAGGCCGGGGACGAGGCCGGACCAAGCAGGGGAGCGCGGGCTGGAGGCAGGCGGATACAACGAGGGGCCGGGGGATGAGGCCTGGGTCGGTCCAGAGGATGAGGCGGGGGTCAGACCGGGGACGAGACCGGACCAAGCAGGGGAGCGTGGACCCGAGGCAGGCGGATACAGCGGGGGCACGAGGCAGGCGGATACAACGAGGGGCCGGAGGCAGGCGGATACAACGAGGGGCCGGAGGCAGGCGGATACAACGAGGGGCCGGAGGCAGGCGGATACAGCGAGGGGTCCGATACAACGAGGGGTCCGAGGCGCCGCGGCGCCTCGGACCCCCATGTCAACGTGTGAGGTTACAGGTTGAGCTGGATGTTGCGGCCGGGGACGGCCTCGATCAGCTCGCGTGTGTAATCCTCGACGGGGTTGTTGAACAGTTCGTCGGTGGTGTTGGCCTCGACGAGCTTGCCCTTCTCCATGACGATGACGTCGTCGGCGATCTGGCGGACGACAGCCAGGTCGTGCGTGATGAAGAGGTAGGACAGGCCCAGCTGCGCCTGCAGGTCGTTGAGCAGGTACAGGATCTGGTTCTGCACGAGCACGTCCAGGGCGGACACGGCCTCGTCCAGGACAATGACCTCCGGGTTGAGCGCGAGGGCGCGGGCCACGGCCACGCGCTGGCGCTGGCCGCCCGACAGCTCGTTGGGGTAGCGACGCATCGCCGAGCGAGGCAGGGCCACCATGTCGAGCAGCTCCGCGGCGCGCTCGACGCGCAGCTTCTTCGGGTTGAGCTCGCGCTTCTCGGCGGCAGACAGAGTGCGAGACCCTTCCGAGGCCTCGACGAGCTTCGTCATCCACTCTTCGGGTTCGCGGCCGGTCGCTTCCGCGCGCGCGATCTCCTGCTTGGCGTACTCCAGGGTGCCGTAGCCGTGGATCTTGAGGGGTTCCTCGATCAGGCGGTAGATCGAGTACATCGGATCCAGCGAACCGTAGGGGTTCTGGAACACGGCCTGGAGGCGGCGGCGCAGATGGAACAGCTCGGTGCGGCTCATCGTGGACGTGTCAACGCCGTCGAAGAAGATCTTGCCGGCGGTGGGCTCGAGCAGCTGGAGAATCATGTTCGCGGCGGTCGACTTGCCGGAGCCGGATTCGCCGACGACCGCGAGGGTCGTGCCGCGACGCAGCTCGAAGGACACGTCGTCGACGGCCAGGAAGGTGTCGTTGCCCTTCTTGGCGCCGCGGATGTCGAACTCCTTGGTCAGGCCTTCGACGCGGATGATCGCATCGGTGGAGGTTGCGCCCTTGCCGGCGCCCGTCAGCTCCTCGTCGGTGACCGAGATGCCCTGCTTGTGCGCGGACTCGATGCGGGCCGAGGCCAGGGAGGGCGCGGCCGAGACGAGGCGCTTCGTGTAGGGGTGCTGCGGGTGCTGGAGGATCTCCAGGGCGGGGCCGGATTCGACGATGCGGCCGCGGTGCATGACGACGAGCTGCTCGGCGCGTTCGGCCGCCAGGCCGAGGTCGTGCGTGATGAACAGCACGGCGGTGCCCATCTCGGCGGTGAGCTTGCCGAGGTGGTCGAGGATGCGGCGCTGGACGGTGACGTCCAGGGCGGAGGTCGGCTCGTCGGCGATCAGCAGCTTGGGGTGCGCGGCCATGCCGATGGCGATGAGGGCGCGCTGGCGCATGCCGCCGGAGAACTCGTGCGGGTACTGCTTGGCGCGGCGTTCGGCGTCGGGCAGGCCGGCTTCCTCGAGGAGCTGGCTGACGCGTTCGCCGACCTCGCTCTTGGGCACGACGTTGTTCGCGAGCAGGGCCTCCTTGACCTGGAAGCCCACGCGCAGGACGGGGTTCAGGTTACTCATCGGGTCCTGGGGGACGAGGCCGATGCCGGATCCGCGCAGCTCCACCCACTGCTTGGTGGTCAGGTTGGTGATGTCGCGGCCGTCGAACTCGATCTTTCCGCCCGCGACCTTGCCGGTGCCGGGCAGCAGGCCGATGACGGCGGCGGCGGTCGTGGACTTACCGGAGCCGGACTCGCCGACGATGGCGACGGTCTGACCGGGGTAGATGGTCAGGTTCGCGCCGCGAACGGCGGGGACGACGCCGGTCGAAGAGGTGAAGGTGACCTCCAGGTCCGTGATCTTGAGCAGGGGCTGCGCGTCGTCCGGGTGGACGGGGGACGAGGCCGTGGCCGCGCTGGGGGCGACGGCTCGTTCGACGATCTCTTCCATCTCCGTCTCGGAGAGGGGCGTGTTGTTCGTTTCGCTCACTTGCGTGCCTTCGGGTCGAGGGCTTCGCGCACGGCGTCACCCATCATGATGAAGCTGAGGACGGTCAGGGCCAGGGCGGTGGCCGGGTAGAACAGGACCATGGGGGCGTCGCTCAGCTGGTCCTTGGCCGTCGAGATGTCGGCGCCCCAGGAGACGACTGTGGTCGGCAGGCCGATGCCCATGAAGGACAGGGAGGCCTCGGAGACGATGAAGGTGCCCAGTGCGACGGTGGCGTACACGATGATGGGGGCCATCGAGTTGGGGATGATGTGGCTCATCAGGATACGTCCGCGCGAGGCGCCGGTAGCACGCGCCGCGGTGACGAATTCTTCGTTCTTAGCGCTCATGACGGAGCCTCGGGTGATTCGCGCGATGGACGTCCAGGCGAAGGTCGACAGGACGACGACGACCATGGCGATGGAGCGGGACTCCTTGAACATCTGCATGAAGACGATGGCTGCGAGGAGCAGTGGGATCGCGAAGAACACGTCGGTGATGCGCGAGAGCAGGGAGTCGATCCAGCCGCCGATGTAGCCGGCGATGGCGCCGATGGTGCCGCCGATGATGACGACCGCGATCGTGGTGAGCACGCCGACGGAGACGGAGGCGCGGGCGCCGTAGATGACGCGCGAGTAGATGTCGCAGCCCTGCTTGTCGAAGCCGAAGGGGTGGCTCCACAGCTCGGGGGCGCCGAGTGAGCGCGAGAGCACGCAGTAGCGCGGGTCCTGGCTGGTGAACAGCGAGGGGAAGAGCGAGATCGTGATGGCGAAGAAGATGATCGTGGCCGCGAACCAGAAGAGGGGGCGGCGACGCAGGCGCTTCCAGGCCTCTCCCCACATCGAGGAGGGGGCGCCCTCGTCGGGCACCGCGTCGACGGCGCCGAGGCCGGTTTCGTCGATGTCGGAGACGTAGTGGTCCTGCCCGGCGCGGGTACGGGTGATGTTGGCGGAGGGAATGATGTCACTCATAGCGGATCCTCGGGTCGAGCACGGCGTAGAGGAGGTCAACGATCAGGTTGGCCAGGATGTACACCAGGACGAGCACGGTCGTAATGGACACGACGGTGGGGGCTTCGCCAAGCCGGATGGCCTGCCACAGTGTGCCGCCGACGCCGTTGATGTTGAAGATGCCCTCGGTGATGATGGCGCCGCCCATGAGCGCGCCGAGGTCGCCGCCGAGGAAGGTGGCGACGGGGATGAGGGAGTTGCGCAGGATGTGGCGCGTCATGACGGCGCGGTTGGTCAGGCCCTTGGCGCGGGCGGTGCGCACGTAGTCGGCGGAGACGTTCTCGGAGACGGACTGGCGGGTCAGTCGGATGACGTAGGCCAGTGAGACGCCGCCGAGCACCATGGCTGGCATGGTGAGGGAGGCGAAGTCGACGGAGACACTGGCTGTGACTGGTAGGACCCCTAGTTTGATGCCGAGGAGGAACTGCAGGACGAAGCCGAGGACGAAGGTGGGCACCGAGATCAGCAGGAGCGAGAACACGAGGATCGTGGAGTCGAACCAGCCGCCGCGGCGCACGCCGGCGATGGTTCCCAGCGTGATACCGAAGATGGATTCGATGGCCAGGGCGTAGACGGCGAGGCCCATGGTGGTGGGGAAGGCCCTCGCCATGACGTCGATGACGGGCTGCTGGTTGAAGGATTTGCCGAAGTCAAGGGTGAACACACCCTTGAGGTAGAGCAGATACTGCATCCAGAAAGGTTGGTCGAGGTGGTACTCGGCGCGGATCTTCGCAGCGGCCGCCTCGGTGAGGCCGCGGTCGCCGCCGAGCGCGGCAACGGGGTCACCTGGCATCAGGTAGACCATCGCGAAGATCAGAAAGGTGGCTCCGAAGAAGACCGGGATGGTCTGGAGGAGTCGCCGTCCGATGTAGCGGAGCATGGGCAATCCTTTAGATTCGTGTCGAGGGATGGGCGCGGTGCCGCTCCCGAGCGTACGCCCCGCTGGGGGCGGGGCTGCCTATGTGTCCCATCATAGGGTAAAGAATGAGCAAATGAGGTATGGGGTTCGTTATGTGGCCGGAGCATCAAACACTTTCGTTTCTTTTGTAGGCGAAAGTGCGGTTCACATGTCGGGCGCTTGACGAGGCCGGGGCGGGCTTCGCTCGCCGCTGACCTGAGCGTTGCCGAGTCTGTGTACAACGAGGGGGGTGGGCGGCTAGGCCGCCCACCCCCCTCGTGAAAGGTTAGTTCCTAGGAACTCACTTCTTGTCCTGCGGGGTCTTGGTGATCTCGTAGACGAGCGGCTGACCGCGCCAGTCGAAGTTCACGTTGTCGACCTTCTCGGACCATGCGCCGTTGGCGTTGTAGTACCACAGCGGGATGACAGGCAGATCCTTGAGGAGGATCTCCTCGGCCTGCTGCATGATCATGTTGCCATCTTCGGCCGTGGCGGCGCTTCCGGCCTGCGTGATGAGGGCGTCGAACTCGGGGTTGGAGTACTCACCCTTGTTCGAGGCGGCCTTGGTCACGTACAGGGGCTGCAGGAAGTTGTAGATCGACGGGTAGTCGGCCTGCCAGCCGGAGCGGAAGGCTGCGCCGATCGTCTTGTCATCTTCCTGCGCGAGCAGGGTCTTGAAGTCGACGACGGGCTTGCCTTCGGCGCTGATGCCCAGCGTGTTCTTGATGGAGTTAGTAGTGGCCTCGACCCATTCCTTGTGGCCACCGTCGGAGTTGTAGGCGATCTCGAAGGTGCCGTCCCACGGGGCGATGGCGTCGGCCTGCGCCCACAGTTCCTTGGCCTTGTCGGGGTTGTAGCTCAGGACTTCGTTGCCGGCCAGGTTCTCGGAGTAGCCCTCAAGGGTGGGGGCGGTGAAGTCCTTGGCGGGGGTGCGGGTCTTCGAGTAGATCTGCTCGGTGATCTCGTCGCGGTTGATGGCCATGGAGATGGCCTGGCGGCGCAGCTGGCCTTCCTCGCCCTGGAAGTGATCCAGGTACTGGGGGATCGTCAGCGTCATGATGCCGGCGTAGGGCTGGTTGACGGAGCGGCCCGCGAAGGTGTCCTGGTAGGAGCCGATGGCCGCGGAGGGCATGGCGTCCATGACGTCGAGGTTACCGGCCTTGAGGTCGTTGTAGGCGGCGTCCATCGACTGGTAGAACTTGATGAGGACACCCTCGTTCTGGGCCTTCTCGTCACCAACGTAGTTCTCGTTGGGAACCAGGTAGATCTTGACGTTGTGCTCCCAGGCGTTCTTCGAGGCGAGCTTGTAGGGGCCGTTGCCGACCGGGTTCTGGCCGCCGGCCTCGGGGTTGTCCAGGGTCGAGTTCGGCAGCGGCGCGTAGGCGGTGTAGCCCAGGCGGCTGAAGAGGTCGTAGCTGGGTGCCTTCAGCGTGATCGTGAAGGTGTAGTCGTCGACGACCTCGACGCCGGACAGGTCGCCCACGCCCGCCTTGTCGGTGCCTGCGAAGTCGCTGAAGAAGGAGGCCTGCTGCTGGTTCTCAGAGGTGATGAGCTTCCAGGCGCGGGTGAAGTTCTCAGCCTTGACGGGGGTCCCGTCGGAGAACTTACGGTCCTGGTGGAGCTTGACGGTCCAGACGGTGTTGTCGTCGTTGGGCTCGATGGACTCGGCGACGTCGAGGATGGCGTTGCCGTCAACGTCGTAGCGCACGAGCTCGCTGAAGATCTGGGTCAGGATCTTACCGCCGCCGGTTTCGGCGGTCTGGCCGGGCAGCAGCGGGTTCTGCGGCTCGGAGCCGTTGAGGACGATGGCGTTGGGGTTGATTCCGCTGGAGCAGGCAGTCAGTGCGAGCGCAGCGCCGACGGGAATGGCGAGCCATGCCTTCTTCAGGTTCATGGTTACTTCCTCCTGATTGATGGACGGGACCGGGGTCGGTGCCCTAGGTCATGATCTGAGGGTAGCCCGTCGGGTGTGGAAGATACCGTGCCTGTCCATCATGTGCGCATTACATTTTGATTACAAATGTAAAAAGAAGGTCAAATAATGGTGCCTGTCACATAAAAGTCCCTGTTTGTGGTCAGTGTCATACGAGACGAGGCCGGGGCTGGGAGCGCGCTCACGCACACTCAGCCCAGGCCTCGTCCATCGAAGAGCACTCAGGAGAGCAGGCCCTCCGAGATCAGCCAGTCGTGGGCGATCTGAGAGGCGGACTTCTGATCCTTGGTCGACGCGCGGTTCATCTCGACCAGGTCCTCGGCATCCATCGCGGCGCTCACCCGGTTGATGACCGCGGCGGCGTCATCGTTCACCCTCGACGAGGCCAGGGGAACCACGTGCGAAGCGAGGAACAGGCCGTCCGGGTCCTCCAGGACCGTCAGGGTCCCCTCCGCCAGCGCCGGATCCGACGAGTAGATGTTGGCCAGCTGGATGTCCCCGTCCTTCAGGGCCTTGATTGTCAGCGGTCCGCCCGAATCCTCGATCGGCGTGAAGGACACCGTCACACCGTAGGTCTGAGCCAGGCCCATCGGCCCGTAGGGGCGCGTCTCAAGCTCCGAGTTGCCGCCCAGGACCAGCGGGCCTGCCCCCGCCAGGTCGCCGATGGAGGTCACCGAATGCTCCGCCGCGAAGGTCGAGGTCACCACGTAGGAGTCCTGGTCGGTCGCCGGAGACTGATCGAGGGCGCGTAGCCCCATGGGCAGGGCGGTCGCCAGCGCGTCGTAGACCTCCTGGGAGGTGCGGGCGCTCGCGTTCTGGTCCAGGTACTGCAGCAAGTTGCCCGTGTATTCGGGGAAGACGTCGATTGCGCCGGCCTCGATCTCGGGCATGTAGACCTCGCGCTGGCCGATCCGCAGCTGGCGCTCGACCTGAAAACCGGAACCCTCAAGAGCCTGGGCGTAGACCTCGGCCAGGATCTCGTTCGAGTAGTAGTCCTGAGAGCCCACGACGAGCGTCGTCTGGCCATTCTCCGAACTTTCGGTGCTCGCGTTCCCGCCGACCGACTCTGCGGAACCGCAGGCGGCCAGCGCCAGGGTGGAAGCGGCGATGGTGGCCATCGTCATCATCGTGCGTTTCATAGTGACTCCTTGAGTGAGTTGTCCTCATTGTCTAAGAAAGAATGGGTGCGGGCCCGAAGGCGTCGCGCAACCAGCGCCAGGAGCGCGTCGGTCGCCAGTGCGAGGGCGACGACGATGATCGCGCCCCCGATCATCTCCGCGTAGTCGCGGGTCTTCAGCCCCTCGTAGAGGAAACGGCCGAGGCCGTAGTTCGCCGTGTAGGCCGCCAGCGTCGTCGTCGCGATCACCTGGAGCGTCGCCGAGCGCACGCCCGCGGCCACGAGGCCAGCCGCGTGCGGGGCCTCGACCTGCGCGAGGACCTGTTTTTCAGTGAGTCCAATCGCTCGCGCCGCGTCCACGGTCGCACGCGGCGTCGAGGCGATGCCCGAATACGTCGCCGACAGGAGTGGCGGGATCGCCAGGACGAGGAGCGCCAGCGTCGGGGCCGCCAGTCCGATACCCAGCCACAGGCCCGCCAGCGTCAGAACGCCGAGGGTAGGCACCGCTCGGGCCGCGCCCGTCGCGCTCACCAACCACCGGCCTCGTCCCGTGTGCCCGATCCACGTGCCGAGCGGCACCGCGATCAGCGCCGCGAGGGTCACAATCAAGGCCGTCAACCCCAGGTGCTGCGCCGAGCGCGTCAGGATCCCCGACTCGCCCAGCCAATTCGCCGGTGTCGCCAGCCACGCCAATGCGCCGAGAAGGATACTCATGCGCGCCCCCTCCTCGTCCACGGGGTGAGCAGCCAGCCGACCCCCTGCACGGACGCGTCCACCACGAGCGCCAACAGGACGGTCGCGACCAACCCGGCCACGACCTCGGCAATCAGGCCGCGCTGAAAACCATCCGTAAACAGCGTTCCCAGCGAGCGCACCCCGATAAACGCCCCCACCGTCACCAGCGACACCGTCGACGTGGCGACCACGCGCGTACCCGCCACAATCACGGGCGTGGCCAGCGGCAGCTCCACCTCGACGAAGCGGCGAAGCAGGGGGTAGCCGCACGCGTTCGCGGCCTGCAGGGTCGCGCGAGGAATCGCGCGGAACCCCTCGGCGGCCTGACGCACGAGAACCGCGACCCCGTAGAGCGTCAGCGCCACGATCATGTTCGCGTTGGAACGCAGAGCGACGCCGATAATCACCGGAACCACGACCAGGAGGGGCAGTGAGGGCACCGCGTACAGCGCCGACAGCGCCGAGAGGACCCAACCGCCGCGGCGCGAAAACGCCGCCCAGCGCGCCACCGGAACCGAGAGCGTGACCGACAGGAGAATCGCCGGCAGCGCGATCCACAGGTGCGCGACCGCGAGCTCGCCGATCAGCCACCAATTCGACGACAGCCAGGTCACGGGCGCCCCCCGCGGACCGGCGCGGGCGACGCGCCCGAGGGGGTCGAGGCCTCGTGCCCGCCCTGCTCAAGCGTGCCCCGCGCGAGGGTGCCCACCGGGGTCCCAGCCTCGTCCACGACGAGCCCGCCCGGGCCCGACACGCGCACCGGGCGCGCCGCCCGCGAGGCCCCCACGAAGTCCGCGACGAAGGGCGAGGTGGGCGCGGTCAGAAGCTCGGTGGGCGCCCCCACCTGCTCGATGCGCCCGCCCGTCGACAGGACGGCAACCTGGTCGCCCAGCGTGAACGCCTCGTCCACGTCGTGCGTCACGAACAGAATCGTCGTGCCCAGCGCCCGCTGAATCTCCTTCAGCTCGCGCTGCAAATCCGCACGAACAAGCGGATCCAGAGCGCCGAACGGCTCGTCCATGAGGAGAATGTCCGCGCGGTTCGCCAGCGCCCGGGCAACCCCCACGCGCTGACGCTGCCCGCCCGAGAGCTGCGCGGGGTAACGATCAGCCATCTCCGTCTCCAGGCCAACCAGCTCCAGGAGCTCAAGGGCGCGCTCGCGGGAGGCCTGCTTGCTTGCGCCCTCCAGGCGGGGGACGGTCGCCACGTTGTCTGCGATCGTGCGGTGGGGGAACAGGCCGCCCTCCTGGAGGACATATCCGATCGAGCGGCGCAGGCGCACGGGATCCTCGCCTGCGACGTCCTGGCCCCGCACAAACACTGTGCCCGAGGTCGGGGTAACCATTGCGTTCACCATCCGCATGAGCGTCGTCTTGCCGCAGCCCGAGGTGCCCAGGAACACCGTCGTCGAACCCTGCTCGATGGTCAGAGAGAAGTCCTCAACCGCCCGCGTGCCGCCCGGGTAGGTCTTCGAGACGTGATCGAAGCGGATCATGCGCGTCCCTTCCTGTCCGCCCTCGCCGCCGGCGCGTCCTTCCACGAGGGATCCCCGGCCTCGTCAATGAGAGTCAGCGCGCGGGCCAAGTGCTCGCGCTGGTCGGGGGAGAGGGGCGCGAAGAGGCGGGCCTGCTCGGCGTCGACGATTGTCTGGGCGGCGGCCAGGTTATCCATGCCGAGCGGTGTGACCGTCAGGATCGTGGCGCGCCGGTCGTGCTCGCACGGGGCGCGGTGTACCAGGCCGTCGCGGTCGAGGCGCTCGACCAGGCGCGAGGCAGCCCCCACCGTGATCCCCTGACTGGCTGCCACCTCCTGGATGCGGCAGGCGGGGGTGTCGCGGACGGTGCGCAGGACGAGGAATCGGCCGAGTGAGAGCGGGTTTCCGGCGTCGCGCAGGGCGGCGTCGAGCGCGTTCCAGGCGCGGACCTCCGCGCCGACGAGGGCCATGAACAGGGCCGACGGATGTGTTGCCATGCGCATCAGCTTATCGTGAAATAGTTTCCATGTCTGGCTTCTGTGAGGGTTGATTCGTCGCGCTCATCGTGAACTGATTGCCCGATTTATGCGGAAACTCTAGCGTGATGAGTGGGTTGCGTTTTCTCGTGTCAAGTCTTCACGTTGATGCGTGTTACTCCGGCTGTCAGTGCGAAAGTGCGCGTCTTGGGTCGCCTGAGGGGCGGGCGCGCGCGGTGTGTGAAGGACCTCCGACGAGCGCGGTGCTACAGTGCCAAGTATCGACGAAGGGGTGGATAAGTGCGAGAGCGTCTCTACAATGTGCTCGACGGCGACGACGCGCCGGCTGCGTGGTTCGGCCGCGTCATGACCGTGCTGATCATCGCCAGCCTCCTGCCCCTGTGCTTCAAGGAATCCAGCCCCATCCTCGAAACGATCGAGTACGCGTGCGTCCTCGTGTTCATCGTCGATTACCTGGCCCGCTGGGCCACCGCCGACCTCAAGCTCCGCAAGGGCGCGCTGTCGTTCCTGATCTATCCCTTGACCCCCATGGCCATCATCGACTTACTGTCGATCCTGCCTGTTTTCAGTGCCCTCAACGACGCGCTTCGCACGCTGCGAGCGCTCCGCCTCTTCCGCACGCTGCGGGCCTTCAAACTCATCCGCTACTCCAAGAGCACGTCCGCCATCGCCGCCGTGTTCGAGAAGCAGAGGGAGGCGTTGCTCGCCGTCCTCTGCCTCGCTATTGGCTACATCCTCGTCAGTGCCCTCGTGATCTTCAACGTCGAGCCGGAAACTTTCGATACCTTCTTCGACGCCGTGTACTGGGCGGTCGTCTCCCTGACGACCGTCGGCTACGGAGACCTGTACCCGTCCAGCGACATTGGGCGCACAATCGCCATGCTTTCCTCGCTCATGGGAGTCGCCGTCGTCGCCCTGCCCTCGGGCATCATCACGGCGGGCATGCTCGACGAGCTGCGCGGCGAGGGGAGTTCGGGCGACTGATGTGCGGGGGTTTTGTTGTCGCGTGCATCCTTGTGGCCCCTGCCCTCCTCTGAAAAGTCGCACGTAATTCTCATCCGGTCACTTTGTGGGTGTGCCTGAAAACGTTGGAATTTCAAGCATTGCGCTGACGAGGATCGCGGCGCGCTGGGGGAATTACGTGCGGAATTATGGGGACGGACGAGGCCGGGGCCCAGCCACGCTCCCACCTCGCGGTGAGAGAGCGACCAGGCCCCGGCCTCGTCAATTACGCTCGGAGACCCAACCCACCACGTGACGGTGAGAGAGCGACCAGGCCCCGGCCTCGTCAATGAACGCGTCAGATCAGGCGTCAGCCTGCGGCGCGGGGGAGCGATGGCGCTTCGAGTACGCCTCGCCCTCCAGCTCCGAACCCGACGGCGCAGACGCGGGCGTCGCCGCCTCCAGGTTCGTGCCGCGCAGCTTCGAGATCAGGCGCATACCGTGGTAGATCAGCAGAGCGGCGGCCGTGCCCAGCGCGATGCCCTCGAACGAAATGTTGCCGATGGTCCACGTGAAGTTCGCGATCGCGACGATCAGGGAGACCGCGGCGGTGTTCAGGTTCACCGGGTTGGAGAAGTCCACGCGGTTCTGCACCCAGATGCGAACGCCCAGCATGCCGATCATGCCGTACAGGACCGTGCCAGCGCCGCCCAGGACGCCGGCGGGAATCGTCGCGATGAGGGCACCGAACTTCGGCAGCATCGACAGGACCAGGGCGACGCCGGCCGCGATGATGTACGCCGCCGTCGAGTACACGCGGGTCGCAGCCATCACGCCGATGTTCTCGGCGTAGGTGGTCGTACCCGAGCCGCCGCCGCTGCCGGCCAGCATCGTGGAGAGGCCGTCCGCGACGAGCGCGCGGCCCGTCAGGTCGTCCATGTTCTCGCCCGTCATCGCGGACACCGACTTCACGTGGCCGACGTTCTCGGCGACCAGGATGAAGACGACCGGCAGGAACAGGCCGAGGGTCGAGACGGAGAAGGCCGGAGTGTGGAATTCGGGGAAGCCGATCCACGCGGCGTTGCTCACCTTGGAGAAGTCGACCTCGCCCTGGTAGATCGCTGCCAGGTAGCCGACCAGCACGCCAATCAGGATCGAGAGGCGACCGAGGATGCCCTTGAAGAGGACGGTCACGAGGCAGATCGACACGATCGTCACGACGGCCGTGATCGGACCCTGCTTCACCCAGTTCCATGCGGCGGGCGCCAGGTTCAGGCCGATGAGCGCCACGATCGCGCCCGTCACCACGGGCGGCATCACCGCGTCAATCCAGCGTACGCCCGCGAAGTGAACGATCAGGCCGACGAGCGCGAGCGTCGCACCCACAGAAATGATGCCGCCGAGCGCGTAGGAGGGGCCCAGGGAGGAGCTGACTGCCTGGATCGGCGCGATCAGCGCGAACGAGGAACCCAGATACGAGGGCAGACGGCCCGCCGTAATCAGGAAGAACAGCAGGGTGCCGATCGCGGTGAAAAAAAGCGTTGTTGACGGGGGGAAACCTGTCAACAACGGAACAAGGAACGTGGCACCAAACATTGCGACCACGTGCTGGGCACCAATGCCAGCGGTGCGCGGCCACGAGAGTCGTTCATTCGGAAGGACGACGTCGCCGGGATTAATGGACGTGCCGTTACCGTGAAGCTTCCAACGGAACAGCGGGGTCTTCGTTTCGCTCATAAGCGTTCAAATCCGATCAGTTGATGGGCGGGATGGCCGTACCGGTCGGGACACCAGGGTAGCGCGTTACGCCCTCGTCCCGTGGGATTTGACGCCGAAAAACCGCCTCCGCGGGCAAAGTGTGGTGGACGCCCCTTCCGTTATGCGATAGTGGAGACATGAGCGCACCGTACCCCGCCCCTGCCCCCGCACCCAGCGGCGCGTCTGCGGAGCTGGGCACCCAGGCCTCGTCAATGAACGCCCCAGCCACCATCGTCGGCGCACCCACCCCGGGCGACCCCTACGGCTACGCGCCGACCACCCACTCCGCCGCACCCGCAGGCCCCAGTCGCTTCCCCGGCACAGAACACGTCGACGTGCAGGCCGTGTTCGCCGGTGGCGGGTACACCTCGCCCAAGCCGATCACCAACCCGATCGTGCGCGTCGCCCTGTGGTTCGCCGTCTTCGGTTTCATCGCCCTTGGCATCGCGACCATCGTCAGCATGGTCTTGGCGATCATCGGCCTGGTCCGGTCATTCTCCCTTCCCGACAACATCGGCAAGCGCGAGTCCATTGCCATCCTCACCTACGACGTCCTGTTGGCCCTCGGGATGCTCATCATCGTCTTCTTGTAAATGCCCGGACGCCCATCTGTGACCGGCTCCATTGACTTGGATTGGCGCTGAGGGGTGTTTCTTGCTTATGATTGTCCGGCACGATGTGCACGGAGGATTCGCCTAGTGGCCTATGGCGCACGCTTGGAAAGCGTGTTGGGTGCAAGCCCTCGGGGGTTCGAATCCCCCATCCTCCGCCACCGGACCCCGGGACCTGTTGAGGTTCCGGGGTTTTTGTATTCCCGGATGTGCATGTGACTGCGGATGTGGGTGTGTGCCTGGGAGTATGTGCGCGGGCTGGTGCATGCGCGCGTGGGCCTGGAGCTGTGCGCGCGGGCCCCTTTGCTGGCGGCCTTAACCCATTGATGCGCAGCTGGGCCCGATAGGTGGCAGTGTGGGCGGCCTGCCTGGACTACCACCTGTGGGGTTAACCTGCGCAGTAAAGGGGCTCAGGCATCCACGTGTCCGGTCGATCCTGCCATCCCTGTGGCCAATGCTGCCGCCCCTGCGTCGATCGCCTTCGCAAGTCGCCGCGGTTGAGCTTGTTACCCGCGCATGCGGATAGGAAACGAGCACGCGGATAGCTTATGAACATGCGGATAGCTTCGTAACCTATCCGCAAGCGCCTAACCTATCCGCGAAGGCGAAACCTATCCGCGAGTGGTAGGCCTGTCAGCTGCCGCCACGCATGCTCGTTCCTGCGCAGCTGGGCCCTATTGGTGGCAGTGTGGGCGGCCTGCCTGGACTACCACCTGTGGGGTTAACCTGCGCAGTAAAGGGGCCCAGGCATCCACGTGTCCGGTTGATCCTGCCATCCCTGTGGCCAATGCTGCCGCCCCGGCCTCGTTCCCCGTGAAACACGCGTGAAACGGAGGGGGAGAGCGGAGCCCGGCCCAGGCCTCGTCCCGACGCCGTGAGTCGACGGCGAACGCGCCGTCAGTCTGCGGCGGCCGTGCGCCCGGGCCTCGTCCCTTCAGACCCCGAGGCCTTCGACGATCTCCGCGCCCGGGAGTGCGGTGAGGACCTCGCCGGTGACGAATAGCTTGGAGCGGCGCAAGCCCGACCCGATGCAGCTCCAACCGGACGCGCACGCCGAATCAATAAGCAGGCGCCACGAGCCGGGCACGCCCACCGGTGTGATCCCGCCGTACTCCATGCCCGACGCTTCGACGGCGCGCTCCTGCGGCCAGAAGCTCGCCTTGCGCACGTCGAGCCGCTTCTTGACGACGTGGTTCACGTCCGCGTTCGTCGTCGCGCGCACGACGCACGCCGCGATCCGCTCCTCGCCGGCGCGCTTGCCCGCGACCAGGATGCAATTCGACGACAGCGCCAGGTCCATGCCGAACTCGCGCGTCATCGTCTCCGTGTCCGCCAGCTCCGGATCGATCGCCACCACCAACGCCGACGAGGCCGTGGCAACCCCGCGCTCGGCCAGTGCGGTGAGGGCGGCGGCGACCGGCGGCGCGAGCAAATCCAGGTGATCCAACGCAGGACGCGGCTCCAGCGAGCCGATGCCGGGAATATTGATGTCGCTCATACCTCCAGCGTAGGGTGCGCATCGCGGTGTCGCGGCTGGGGGTCGAAGCGCGAGAAGCGGTAACGGGCGGGGTTACGGTGGCCTCGCGGCGGACGTGATGGCGGAAATGCTGCGGCGGGGTTCTGGAGGGGAGTCCCAGGAGGCTCTCAGGAATCTACGGGTGACGGATCCTGTTCCGAGGTTGTGGTGATCGGCTGATTGTCCGCAGGAAACCGCCGTTATGCGTGCTCTTTTGTGGATCTGATGAGGAGCGGCTGCGCGCGAGGGTGAAAAGCGTGTATGCTGGTGGCCGGTCCTCCGCGTGACGGTATCATCCGAACCTCCCCAGGGCAGGAATGCAGCAAGGATAAGGGTGCGCTGCCGGGTGCGCGGAGGATCTCTGTATATGCTGCTCGGTTTCGGTCGGCCGCAGGACGCAAAACTAGGGTGTGCTTCAAGCCACATCGTTTGATTTTGCATCTCGGTGAGAAGCGTGTAAGCTTATGCTCAGCCAAACGGCACAGCGCCCGTAGCTCAATGGATAGAGCATCTGATTACGGTTCAGAAGGTTGGGGGTTCGAGTCCCTCCGGGCGCGCAGCGGCCCCCCTCGGTGCGATCCACCGGTGGGGGTTCTGCATTTTTGAAAAGGCACTCCTGCGGGGGTGCTTTTTTCATATCCGAAGTCGCCCGTGGTGATCGGCGCGGAGCGGCCGACACGCGAGCTGCGGTTCGAGCCTCTCACCCCCCATCTCCGTGGTAGCTCAGGGTTATAGGACACTACGTGTTGCTGGAAGGGTGACTTTTTGGCTTTCTGGTGCGGGAAAGTCGGTATAGAAGGTGGTGGCATCTGCTCGCGTCTTCGTGTGGGCAGCGTCTGTACATTAGCTCCGTGATTCTGCGCGCGGGCCCCGGACTGTGCGCGCGTGGGTCGGTGGGCCCTTTTACTGGTAGTGGTAACCCGTTCCTGCGCAGCTGGGCCCTATTGGTGGCAGTGTGGGCGGCCCGCCTGGGCTACCACCTGTGGGGTTATCCTGCGCATGAAGGGGCCCGGGTATCCACTTGTCCGGCCGATCCTGCCACCCCCGTGGATGATGCCGCCATCCCTGTGGGCGATGGCGCCACCCCTGCGTCGATTGCCTCCGTAAATGGCCGCGGTTGAGCTTGTTACCCTCGCATGTGGGTAGGAAGCGAGCATGCGGATAGCTTATGAACATGCGGATAGCTTCGTAACCTATCCGCAAGCGCCTAACCTATCCGCGAAGGCTGAACCTATCCGCGAGCGGCAGGCCCAGTCAGCTGCCGCCACGCATACTCGTTCCTGCGCAGCTGGGCCCGATAGGTGGCAGTGTGGGCGGCCCGCCTGGACTACCACCTGTGGGGTTAACCTGCGCATGAAGGGACCCGGGTATCCACCTATCCGGGACTGTGCGCGTGGGCCCCTTGACTGGTAGTGGTAACCCGTTCCTGTGCAGCTGGGCCCTATTGGTGGCAGTGTGGGCGGCCTGCCTGGGCTACCACCTGTGGGGTTAACCTGCGCATGAAGGGGCCCGGGTATCCACTTGTCCGGCCGATCCTGCCGTCCCTGTGGCCGATGCCGCCATCCCTGTGGGCGATGGCACCACCCTTGCGTCGATCGCACCCGAGCTCATCACACCTATCCGCCGCATCAGGGGCTTACCCCAGCAACACAACAAGATTGATCACCCAGTCACGCGCCCCGACGGACCCCTTCGCCGCCCGCCGCCCGATGGTCGCCGCCCGCTGTTCGCTGCCCGTTGCCCGCCGCCCGTCGCTACGCGTTCGGCGGTGTCACGACCCACGGGTCGGTGGGCAGCGAGCGCAGCCCGGAAATCCCCAGCACATCCGCAATGTCGGCGGCGCAACGCGCCCCGGGCACACCAAGCGAGCAACCGATAAACGCGACGACGTCCGCCGTGGACCAGCCCAGGCCTCGTAAATCGGCCAGCGTGACCGCGCCGTCGTGCTTGGCCAGGCGAGCGCCCGACGGGGCCAGCGCGAGCGGCACGTGCGCATAAACGGGGACGGGCGCACCCAGCAGGTGGGCGAGCTGAGCTTGGGCAGGCGCCTGGGAGAGCAGGTCGAAACCGCGCACAACCTGGTCGACGCCCTGGAACGCGTCGTCGACGACGGCCGCCAGGTTGTAGGCGGGCACGCCGTCCGCGCGGCGCACGACGAAGTGGTCGACAGCCCCGGTGTAGGAGCCGTGCAGCTCGTCGAACACGGTCCACTCGGGCGAGGGCGCGGCTAGACGTAGGGCGGGCTTGCGGCCCAACGCGGCGAGCTCCTCGCGCTTGCGGGCGCGCTCCTCCTCGGACAGACCAAGGCACGTGCCCGGGTAGTGGCCGGGCGGCACGTGCGGGGCGGACGCGGCCTCGCGGATGTCGCGGCGGGTGCAGTAGCACTCGAAGATGAGGCCTCGCTCGGCCAGCGACGCTAGGGCGGCCTCGTGCGCGTCGGCCCGCTCGGTCTGGATGAGGGGCTCGCCGTCCCAGTCGATGCCGATGGCCTCCAAGTCGGCGATCTGGCGCTGCGCCGACCCCGCGCGCTCCCGGTCGATGTCCTCGATACGCAGAACAAAGCGCCGCCCGGTCGTGCGCGCCCATGCCCACGCGAGGATCGCGGTGCGCAGGTTCCCCAAGTGGAAATCGCCTGTGGGGGAGGGTGCGAATCGTCCGGTGTTCGTCATGGCCTCAGTGTACGAGGCCATGGCCTCCTCCCGGGATCCACCTTCCCGCGCGCGAGTGAGGACGTCACCATCGTTGAGGAGGGCCAGGCATCGTGTGAACCTCCCCGCACGCGAGTGAGGACGGGGCGGGACCCGTCTTGCCGTCGGCGGCTCTCCTCAGCAGTGGCGATCCCCAGCAGTGGCTGCCCTCCATACCGGCGGCTTGCGCGCGGGCTGTTGCGCGACAGCTCGCCGAGCCCTTCGTCGTCTGAGAGGCGCTGCGCCCGGCTGCGCGAGATGAGCGGGAGCTGCCCGGGCCTCGTGCTGCCCGCCGAGCCCGATGCCCGGCTGTGCGAGATGAGTGGGAGCTGCCCGGGCCTCGTGCCACGGAAAGCGTACAGTGGGAGGCATGGCAAACAAGTGGATCCCCGACTGGCTGGCGGTTTTCGTGGGCGGCGTCGCGGGCACGGCTGCGCGCGCGGGCCTGGACGAGGCGGCGAAGGCCTCCCCTGTGCGCGGCCTCTTCCTGCCCTGGTCGACGCTGACGGTCAACCTCGTGGGCGCGTTCCTGCTGGGCGTGCTGACCGCGTGGGTGACCTGCCGACTCGCGCGCGGCGACGGGAATACGGCCAGCCTTAAGGCCCTGAAACTGCTGATTGGCACCGGTTTTGCGGGCGCGTTCACGACGTACGGGACGTATATTGTGGCGTCGGCGGGGTACGTCTCGCTCAACGGTATTGCCGAGGCCGTGGCCCAATCCCTGGGTCTCCTCGCCCTGGGTGCAGCGTGCGCGTGGGCGGGTGTGCGCGTGGGGGAGTGGGTGTGTCCGCCGGTGGGCGGCGGCGCGCGCGGAGGTGAGGAAGCGTGAGTGGCATCGTGTTTTTCGGCGTGGCACTGGCGGGCGGTGTGGGCGCGTGCGCGCGCTTCGGGCTGGATCGTTTTGTGCAGAGCGCCGTGTCGTCGTGGGGCGAGCCTGCGGCGGCGAAGCTCGGCATCCTCGTCGTCAACGTTGTTGGTTGCTTCCTGGCTGGCGTGGCGACGCAGCTGGTGCCCGCGGCCGCCATGCCGATCGTGTCCACCGGCTTTTTGGGTGGTTTCACAACGTTTTCGACGGCGGTCCTGGACGCGGTGACGCTGTGGGGTGACGGGTTTCGCGGCCGAGCGTTGGTCCTCGCGCTGGGCACGTGGGCGGCTTCGTGGGCGGCTGCGCTCGTGGGCATCGCCGTCGCGTGACGTTCCGGGGCGTTCCGGGCGGATCGGTCTCTCGGTGACGTCGTACCCTCCGCGGTTGGTTACCCCAAAATGTCGCACGTAATTCCCCTGTGGCTATTTCAAGTTTTGAAATCGGATCGTTGGAATTGCAACGTTTTCTAGGGTGCTAAGAAAAGTGAGGGTACCCAAATTACGTGCGACTTTTGGAGAGGGCGAGGCCGGGGCG